>DMZE01000134.1 GCA_003492055.1 Cellvibrionales bacterium | reverse complement strand
TCTAAGCTGTCCTACTCTTCTAAGTTGTCCTACTCTTCTAAGCCGCCCTATTCTTCTAAGTTGCCCTCAGCATCAAACTGAAGATCACTCGGGATATCCAACTGGCTATCGAGTGAACTGGCACGGATGGGGCCCGCCGGTTTGGGGCCCACTCGTGAAGCCGAAGGACGAGCACGTAATTGGTAGATATAAGCCAGCACCTGAGCCACGGCCAAATACAACTTAGCTGGAATTTGATGGTCAATTTCTGTGGTGTAGTAAATGGCCCGCGTCAATGGCGGCGAGCGTAAAATAGGAATGTCATGCGCATTGGCAATTTCACGAATTTTAATGGCAATTTCATCGGCACCTTTGGCTACAACAATCGGCGCACCCGTGCCATCACTGTCGTACTTTAGGGCAACCGAAAAGTGTTCTGGGTTAGTGATTACCACATCAGCATCAGGAATGGCCGACATCATGCGTGATTGGGCTAACTCACGTTGAATCTGACGGATACGATTTTTGACTTCTGGCTTACCTTCAGAGTCTTTATTCTCATCCTTTACCTGCTGCTTTGTCATTTTCAGCTTTTTAGCATTATCATAAATTTGAAACGGCACATCAATTGCCGCAATAATGACCGTAGCCGCACTCATGCCAACTGCCGACCAAACAACAATCCATGTTGAATGACTTACGGCAGGAATTAACGCCTGCTGACTAATGGATAATAAATCCGTTTCCATCTGAAAGAGAATCAATACCGCTACACCGGCGACCAATAAAAACTTAGCCACCGCTTTAAATAATTCAACCAAAGACTTCATCGAGAACATGCGCTTTAAGCCTTCGAGAGGATTAAGACGACTGAATTTTGGCTGTATTGGTTTGGGAGAAATAAGCCAGCCACCTACGCCAATAGCGCCAATCACACCGGCCAGCATTAACAAAAACAAAATAAGCCCGACAATATCAAAGACGCTACTTAAGGAATTGCCCAGCATGGCCGCCATCATATTGGTATCCATGGCGGCATTGCGATCAAAGCCAAAATTGACTCTCATAATGGTCTGAAATCGCTCGGCTAAGCTGGCACCAAATATCAGCATCGAAATAGCACCGGTCATTAACAAAAGCGTTGTACCTAGCTCACGCGAACGCGCCACCTGCCCGTCTTCTCTGGCTTTTTCAAGCCGCTTGAGGGAGGCGTCTTCGGTTTTTTCCTGTCCGCTTTCTTCTTCAGCCATATCGGTTAATACCTATACTGCCCTTTATTTTTTTGCCCACGAAATAATTTATTCACGCTTAAGCCATACGCAGTAATTGATTCAATAAAATAAAAACTTCTTTACTGAGCTGCTCGTACTGCGGCAAGAATCCCGCCAGCGCCACCCATAAAATAAAAATACCAAATAACAAGGTAAACGGAAAACCCAGTGAAAATATATTCAACTGCGGTGCTGCACGGGTCATAACACCAAAGGCAAAGTTAACAATTAAAATGGCCGTGACTGCGGGCAAGGCTAACAATAACGCCGAAGAAAACATCCAACCACCGGCAGCGGCTAAGGTATAAATCGCACTTTGATGAACAGAACCACCAGCAATCGGCAGTAACGTAAAGCCCTCTATCATCACTTCAAACACCACTAAGTGGCCATTAAATGAAAGAAACAACAAGGTTACCAACAGCACATAAAACTGACTGACTACGGCCACGGATACGCCATTGGTTGGATCAACCATAGAAGCAAAGCCTAAGCCCATTTGCATGGCGACCATTTGACCGGCTAAGACAAAAATATGGAAAAACAATTGCACTAAAAAACCCAGTACCGCGCCAATCATTAACTGCTCAACAATTAGAAAGAACATGGCCAAAGACAGTGGATCGATAACCGGCAATGTCGGCAAGAGTGGAAAAATTAATACCGCCGAAGATAACGCCAATAATAAACGCACTCTAACGGCTACTAATTGATTGCCAAAGACAGGCACCACCATTAAAAAAGCGGCAATGCGGAAAAAAGGCAAAATAAATTGCACTAACCAACTAATAAGATCAGCGGGATCAAAAATCATAATGATCGCTCATTAGTCACGCTTAACGGGTTAGATAAGAAATGGTTTCAAAAATAAACGCCGATATATCCATCAGCTCCTGCAACACCCAAGGACCTAAAATAATAATGGTTAACAGCGTTGCCATAAGTCTGGGTAAAAAACTTAAGGTTTGCTCATTAATCTGTGTGGCCGCTTGAAAAACGCTGACGACCAGGCCCACTAATAAACTCGGTAAAATAATTGCCGCAACCAATACCACCACTAAAAAGAGTGCTTGACCAAAAATTTCAATAATGGATTCAGGTGTCATGGCTGCCGTTCACTGTTAGGAGCAAGTGTATAAATGCATGTGCCGTTGTCATTAATGAGCTTCGTCATAAGCCATAGCTTGCGGCAAGACTGCCTATCACCATTGCCCAACCATCGACTAAAACAAATAGCATGATTTTAAATGGCAAAGAAATAATAATCGGCGATAACATCACCATACCCATAGCCATTAAGACGCTGGCAACGACTAAATCGATAATTAAAAAGGGTACGAACAATAAAAAGCCGATTTGAAAAGCGGTTTTTAACTCACTGGTTAAAAACGCTGGCACTAAAACAAAGAACGGGATATCACTCGCTTCGGCTACCGGCTCAGTAGCCGATATCCGCACAAACATATCAACATCTGATTCGCGCGTCTGTGCACGCATAAAGGCATGAATCGGCTCTGAAGCCAACGCTACTGCCTGGCTAGAAGTAATTTCTTCTTGCATATAGGGTTGCAAGGCTTGTTCATTAACCACTTCAAATACCGGTCGCATAATAAAGATGGTTAGAAACAATGCCAGCCCCAGCATAATTTGGTTAGAGGGCGTTTGCTGCAAACCTAATGCCTGCCGAAGAATGGCAAAGACAATAATAATGCGTGTAAAAGAGGTCATCATTAACAAAAACGAAGGCAGCAAAGTCAGTGCCGTCATTAACGCTAGAATTTGTAAGGTAACCGTGTAGTCTTCACCGCCATCATTACGCGGTGTCATGGTAAAGGCTGGAATACCCGGCACACCACTGGCTTGTGACTGAAGCGCATCCATAGCCGAAGCAATATCATTACTCGAACTAGACGCCGCCGTTAGCGACTGCGGATCAGATGCCGATTGCGCATAAGATAAATGACTTATGCTCAGTAAGAAAGACAGAAATAAAATTGATGTCGTGCGTTGAAAAGACAAGAGAGACATAAATAGTTTCATTCGCTAACGGTCGACTTGCTGTCAGGGTTCTCAGGACGGTTTGCTGGTTTTGATGATGGCGATGATAATTTAGTGTCCTGAAGTATTTTGGCAAAACTGCTGCGCAAACTGGCGTCTTTACTCTCAATGGCAACGCCATCAAATTGACGTAATAAGTTAACTCTACCCGGCGCCACACCCAATAATAATTGCTCTTCACCCACTTGCACTAGCACCACTTTTTCACGTGTACCCACGGACAATGCAGAAACAACGCGCATGCTTTGCCCAGTAGCGCCTGTCGTTAGCTGCAAACGGCGAACATACCAAGCCA
>DMZE01000176.1 GCA_003492055.1 Cellvibrionales bacterium | reverse complement strand
GTTTAATGTTCAGCCTCTTGCGGGACATTAATTTTATAGGTGTTTTGCAACGTTTCTATTAATGTACTTATGCTTCTAGTACTTTCATGCCTCTATATCTCTATGCCCCAAGTACTTCAAAAGCGCTTTACATAGTCAGCCAGTTATTGGGCACAATAAAACAAAATTCAGTGTCTATATTCAATTCTTTAATCGCATAAATAATCATCTCAGGCATACGCGTGGCTATCTCATTGTCCGCGCTCATATTAGCAAGCCGACGTTGATTACCACTAGCGGTATCTAGCCAATAGGGCTTATCGACTAAGTGATAGTCCACTTGATACTTATCGAGTAATGCTTCCCACTCAGATAGCAGTAGCCAATGTCCTGATTGATGCTGCGTGTTCAGCTTCTCGGGGGTGCTTATAGGCTTAGCTAATGCCGTTGATGCGTTAAATAATTCAAGCACGTTTTCTCGACGATAAAATAATCGGCCACCAATATGAAGTTGCTTGTTTAATGGTTTTTGCGCGGTAGGGCTGGCAATACCTTTGCTATCTAAATGCGCTAAAAGCTGTTCACTGGCACGAGGATGATCGGCCAAATTCATTTGTTTATTAATACTGTGATTGAGCTTTAAATCTAAGCGATCGGTTTTCCCTGGGCCTAACCATGTTTGCCATTGTTCGGTGTCTTGTGAGCAGGCTAAATAATATTTGCTGGCAATTTCTAAATGCACTAGACCGTAATCATTGTGTTCGTAAATTAAATCAAACTCACCTAGGTCATTGCCGTTGTTTCTTGCTTTTAAATTCGACGCTAGCAGCTTAGTGTTATCGTTATGTGTTAAAAAGTATTGCCAAAGGCGCTCATGGTAAATGCCTAGTTTTAAGTGTTTATCACTGTGCAGTAACGCCAGCAATGCTTCTGGGTGTTTATCGAGCTGCTGCAGCCATTGCTGATTCTGTGGTGTTAATGAAAAGGCCGGTAGCTGTATATGCTCATTGCGCTCAAAGCAAGGAGCTTTAGCAATTAACGGTCTTTCTAGGCCCGATTCCTTCGATAGCATAGTCAGTAAAGAAGGGCCAAATACGGCGTTAGCCAGCATTCTTACGGCGGCTGTATTCAGTGTGTCGATAAATGCGCTATCTAAACTGGTTGCTTGAGTGCTTGTTGTCATAGTGTATTGGGGTCAAATTGATCTATTTTAGCTACGTTTATATTGGCTTAGCGATAAAGACAAAGGTTTAGTATTCGAGCAATTGCCCCTATAATCGCCCCGTTAAGTATTAAGCTCTCAAGCTAGGTATCCGGAGACGTTAAAAGTAGATGATAACCCAATTTCGTAATATAGGCCTGATAGGCCGTGTTGATAGTGAGCCAGTGCGCGACTCTGTGCGTGCATTGGTTGAATTGCTTGAGCGCCGTGATGTTACTGTGGTGTTAGAAGAAGATACTTCTCGCGCGCTTGCCTTACCGAATGCATCGGCATCACATAGCTATCAGGTGGCTACGCGACAATTGATTGGTGAAGTCTGCGATATGGTGATTGTTGTGGGCGGTGATGGCAGCTTACTCGGTGCCGCCAGAGATTTAGCGCGTCACGATGTGCCGGTATTAGGAATTAACCGTGGAAAGTTAGGTTTTTTAACTGATATTGCGCCCGATGATATTGAAAGTGGTGTGTCGAACGTACTCGATGGTCACTATGAGATTGAAAGCCGCTTTTTGCTGGAAACGGAATTAAAAAGAGACGGCGCGGTAGTTGGCCAATCGGATGCTTTTAATGACGTGGTCTTACACAGTGGCCAAGCGCCAAAAATGCTCAACTTTGAGTTGTATATTGAAGGTGAGTTTGTTTACTCGCAACGCTCTGATGGTTTAATTGTATCTACGCCTACTGGCTCAACGGCTTATTCTTTATCGGGTGGCGGGCCCATTATGCATCCTCGCCTTAATGCGATTGTGTTAGTGCCTATGTTTCCGCATACATTAAGCAGTCGTCCTTTGGTGATTGATGGCAATAGTGAAATTAAAATTATTGTTGCTGAGAGTAATCCCACTTCGCCGCGCGTGAGTTGTGATGGCCAAGTAAATATTGGTGTGCAGCCGGGTGATGTGTTGTATATACGTAAAAAATCGCGAAAGCTAAAGTTGATTCATCCTGAAGGCCATTCGTTTTATGAAACTTGTCGCGATAAGCTCGGTTGGGGTACGCATTTTATAGATGATTAAAGCGGTTTTTTTAAGAATATAAAATACTCGCTATGTATGCTTAAAATATTATTTATCGACAATAACAGTGCTATTTATTCATGATTAAAGTTTTAGAAGCTCCATTGGATCTTAATCTTCATGCGTTATCAGTGTATTGGTGGCAAAAAGAGCTTGCGCATAAAATTTCTGAAGAGGCGGGTAAGCAGGTCGTCTGGGCAGCAACCGATCAACAGATTGAGAAAATGCGCGAAGATTACCAAGCGCTATGTGATGGTCGCTTGCAATTGGCGTTAGAAAAAAAGCCACAAACATTCTCGTTAGCGCCGCTCACTAATATCATTAAAGCTTCTCCCGTTACCTTATCGCTGGTTATTTTAAGTGTTATTGGTTTTTTACTGGTTGAGTTTCGCTTAAACGGTATTGTCGAGCTACTTAAAATACAAAGCATAGATAGTAGCCGGTTATCGCAGTCTCTTAAAATGTCTTCGCGTATTTCTCCTCAAGAATTTTTAGCACATGGACAGTATTGGCGGTTGGTTACGCCCATATTTTTGCATTTTGGTTGGGTGCATATTACTTTTAATATGCTGTGGCTCTGGGAGTTGGGGCGCAGAATAGAAACACAGTGCGGCAAGGTGCACTTTATTAGTGTGGTGTTTTTTATTGCCGTCACGTCTAATCTTTATCAAGCGGCAAGCACGCCTTATGCTTACTTTGGCGGCATGTCTGGCGTTATCTACGGCTTGCTAGGTTACTGCGCGGTATTTAATTTTATTGCACCGCATAAAATATTTGCTTTACCGCGTTCCATTTATGTTGTCATGTTACTTTCTTTAGCCTTGGGTTGGTCGGGCGTGTTTGACTTTTTAGCGAATATGGCGAATACAGCGCATTTAAGCGGCCTTATCTGGGGGTGTTTTATTGCGCTACCCAGTGCGTTGTTAACGCGTTTCTTTCAACGCCAAGATCATCGTTAATTTATGGATTATGTTTTATGAGTGACTCTTCAGATACCTTTGAGAAAAAAGTACAGCAGTTGTCGCCCGATATGTATCGTCGCTTTAAAGAGGCTTTAGAGCAGGGTAAATGGCCCGACGGCCAAAAGGTGAGTGAAGCGCAGCGTGCAACATTAACGCAGGCGATTATTATTTTTGACAATGCGCATTTACCGCAAGGGCAGCGTATTGGTGAAATGGATGATGAGTGCGCAAGTAAAAAAAATGATGACCAAAAAGATGATGGTACTCAGGAAATTACTTGGCAATAACGTTGTCTGTTCCTGCCCCAGGTTAGTTATGTCACTATTTAGGTCACTCGTCACTTAAGACACTGTTTATTTATGACACTATTTATATATATGACACTATCCATCTACCCATTTAATTATTTCTTTAATAGGTTTTAAGCATTTATGCCCGTATTTAGTGGTGAGTTAAGAAAGATGCAGGCAAGCCTGCCTGCTGATGAAAGTGATGTGGTTCAATATCAAATGGTATTGGGTGAAAAGCGCGTTGATTTAAATGATTTTATTGGTGAAGATTTAACGCTGAATTACAGTGGTGAAATTCATTGTGTTCACTGTAATAGAAAAATGAATAAAAGTTTTAATCAGGGTTATTGTTATCCTTGCTTTACCTCTTTAGCACAGTGCGATACATGCATTATGAGCCCAGAGAAATGCCACTATGATGCGGGTACTTGTCGTGAGCCATCATGGGGTGAATCGTTTTGCCTGCAAGATCATTACGTTTACCTCGCTAACTCATCGGGTTTAAAGGTGGGTATTACGCGTGGTACACAAATACCGACACGTTGGATAGATCAAGGCGCTGTGCAGGCATTACCGATTTTTAGGGTACAGCAACGTCGCTATGCCGGTTTAGTCGAAGTTATTTTTAA
>DMZE01000181.1 GCA_003492055.1 Cellvibrionales bacterium | reverse complement strand
GCAGCACCCATACAAAAACGGGTTGAACCGGTCTCTTTTGCCGCGCGCGCCTCAGCCAAGACCTTTTCGACCTCCATCAGCTGCTCAACTTCTAAACCCGTGTCATAGCGCGTACTTTGCGGACAATATTTGCAATCTTCTGGGCAAGCGCCGGTCTTAATCGATAATAAAGTACTAACTTGTACCGCATTTTGATTGAAATTAAGCCGGTGTATAGAATGGGCTTTAAACATTAAGTCATTGAAAGGCATAGCAAAAAGTGCCGCAATTTCAGAGCGAGCCCAATCATTTCGCAGCTCGGGCTGAGCTGTAGGCATAGATGTCACAGATGAAGAAGAATGAGGCATAGGAAGCACCGCTAGTTGCCAACTCACTGCTCTGCAAGACAGTCCCAAGGCCAAAAACTGGCTTAAAAAGACCAAAACAAGCGAGATAACAGCAAGAAGTGATTGTGGTTAGAATTGTCAGCAATTTTAAAGGACCTAGCGTTACTGTCAACCAGAAAGGAGTAGGAAGGTTTACAAGCATATAAGACTATATTTGAAGCCACTCACGACTAGCCTAAGCGCGCTGGCGAGTATTTTAATGCCTCCGTCTTGTCTGATTTGCGAACAATCTGCTGACTCAGTCACTCGTCTATGCGAAAACTGCAATGCGTTTATACGGCAAAGTCGACAGCAGCAGCTAAAACCTGGATGCCAAAGCCCTCAGCGCTGTCTTCGCTGTGCGGTTGATCTCGATAGCGGCCTGAGCGATGGTGCTCTGCATTGCGCGCAATGCATCAAGCAGCCGCCACGCTTTCACTGCTGCGTCACCGCCACATCCTATAACCCTATAACGGGTAAGTTAATCAACCAACTCAAACACCACAGTAAACTATCTGCCACCCTACCCATTGCTGCCAACATGGTAGAAGCCATTCAATCACATTACGCACACAGCGCCGACACTATCGACTTAGTGATTCCGGTACCGCTACATATTGATCGATTACGACAGCGCGGTTTTAATCAAGCCAATGAAATCGCCAAACCCATTTGTAAAGCGCTAGGCCTTAAACTGGCTTTTAATCTCTGTGAGCGTCGCTTTGATAATCCACCTCAGCAACAAGCAGGCTTAGCAGCGCGACACAAAAATTTACGCGGTGCATTTATCGTCAACGCCGACGTCAAAGGTAAATATATTGCCATTGTCGATGATGTAGTGACTACCGGAGCCACCGCCAATGCCGTAACCAAAAGCTTACTCGATGCCGGTGCGGCTCGCTGTGACATCTGGTGCTTTTCTCGCACACCAAGAAAGCAATAACATCGTAATTTCAATATGAACATGTATCGCATGTATAGCATTAACGGCCACTCTAACCTAACATAGCATTACTTTTATTTACCCAGCTTATGCCTATATGAAAAGAGCTATGCCTCACTCAGTCATTTTTTTGTGGCTTAAAAAAACTATGCTTATCGCTTGTTTGAGCGCATTAACTTTATGCGCAAACCATTTACAGAGTGCAAGCCATTTACAGAGTGGAAACCATTTACAGAGTGCAGAAAAAACAGTCGGCAGCACCGACCCAATCGCTGATAGCCGCGTTTCAAAAAATCACCATTCAAAAGACATTATCTATTTAGCCGTAGCGGCAAACTTTAAATCGACATTACAGCAGTTGGTAGAACATTTTTTATTAGAGCAGCCAGATAGTAACAAGTATCAACTAAAAATTATTAGCGGCTCAACCGGCGCGCTTTATGCTCAGATAACACAAGGCGCACCTTTTGATATTTTTTTTGCTGCCGATACAGCAAGACCCAAGTTATTAATAGAAAAATCTTATGCTAAAAAAGCATCGCTCTACAGTTATGCTTATGGGCAATTAGCACTGGCCTTTCAGGCCAACAACAAAAACACTTGCGACCAAACCATCAATAGAGAATCGACCCTAATCGAATTTATTAGCGCTTTCCAATCGCCATCAAAACCAACGCTGGCTATTGCAAACCCGGCAACAGCACCCTATGGATTTTCAGCTAACTCGCTTATTCATAGATCGAAAGATATTTTTTCACGATACAGAATCGTTAAGGGAAAAAATGTATTGCATGCCCAGCAATTACTGTTAAATAGCAATGCTGACTTAGCTATAATCAGCGCTGCACAAGCGCAACATGCCACTATGAAAAATATTCATTTTTGCATAGTAGACCATTCACTTTACCCAGCCATTGAACAGGCCATGGTTATTATCCAACAAGACAAGCGAACAACTCGCCAACAAAAATTAATCAATGAATTCTCTCACTTTATAAAACAGGAAAAAGCAAAATCTATTATTTCTGTTAGTGGGTATTTAATTAATGGATATTTAATTAACGGACATTTAATTAATGGCAATTAAATTTATGCAAAAAAACGATACTCAATTCACCATTAAAAAAACAAGTAGACCGCCATGTTTTTAATGCCAGAAGATATTACTGCGATTCTGCTGACGTTAAAATTAGCCGCCGTCAGCACTGCCATATTACTGCTTTTGGGCTTACCCTTAGCGTGGTGGCTGGCACGTACCAGAAATCGCATTAAGCCGATTATCGAAACCTTAATAGCGCTTCCTCTTATTTTACCGCCAACCGTTATCGGCTTTTATTTACTGCTCGCCTTTTCGCCCGACAACTGGTTAGCGAGTTATTGGCAACAATGGTTTGGCACATCGCTGGCATTTAGTTTTAGCGGCTTAGTGATTGGCTCCGTTATTTATTCACTGCCCTTTGTTGTACAACCAATGCAAAGTAGCTATGAACGAATTCCAAAGCTGACATTGCTTACCGCCGCATCGCTAGGCGCCAATAAGGTGGATCAATTTTTCAGTGTTTTATTGCCAATGACGAAACGATCAACCATTGCCGCTGCGTCACTCGCCTTTGCTCACACCATGGGTGAATTTGGCGTTGTCTTAATGATTGGCGGCAATATTCCAGGCGAGACACAAGTCATCAGCATGGCACTCTATGACCATGTTGAATCACTCGCTTATGACAGAGCTCATATACTTGCACTCACTTTATTAGCAATGTCGTTTTTTAGTTTACTGATTATTTATGGTATTGATCGTCGTGGCAGTCGTCGTTATAAAAATAGTCATGAAAGTCGTCATGAAAATAACCACTTAAGGATTCGAAATGCTGGCCATTAATATTAACCAAACGCTGGGTAACTTTACGCTGCAGGTTGATACCTTAATACCGACGGATGGCGTGACGGCTATTTTTGGACCCTCAGCTAGCGGCAAAAGCACCTTGCTTAATATTATTGCCGGCTTTAGCACGCCCCATAAATCACTAACCAATACGGTTAGATTTAATGATCA
>DMZE01000082.1 GCA_003492055.1 Cellvibrionales bacterium | reverse complement strand
ATTATGCTTACCACCGGCGCGCACACAGCGTTGAGAACTCGTGGCACGCACGTAATCGCGTTTATCATCTCCCAAAAATACATCTTTAAACTGCACCATACCTGCGTTGGTAAATAACAGCGTCGCGTCATTTCCAGGTACCAACGAGCTACTATCAACACGGCTATGTTGATGCTGCTCAAAATAACGAAGAAAGGTTTCACGAATAGCTGAAGTGCTAGTAGGTATATCAGTAGACTTGGACATGAATAAACTCTGGCTAAATTTTTTTGTTAGTGATTTACATCATATAAACAGTAAATCAATGATTCAATACAGCATAGTCGAATGCAGCAAAAAGCTCTTACATATCGGCTTCTTTCATAGCAAAACCGGCAATAATATGCAGATGCAAATGAAATACTGTCTGCCCACCATCCTCACCGTTATTGATGATCACTCTATAGCCGTCAGACACACCTAATTGCTCTGCCACCTTGCCCACTGTGAGCATTAAATGACCTAGCAATGCTTGATCTTCAGCACTGGCATCCGACAGCATTTTAATCGGCTTTTTAGGAATGACTAAAACATGAACAGCTGCAACCGGATTTATATCTGGAATAACAATGCAATGCTCATCTTCATAAAGCTTCTCAGAAGGAATCTCGCCTGCAATAATCTTAGCAAAAACGGTATCTGTCATGGCAATTACCTCTAAGCCTCAAGATCTGAGTCAGTTAATTTACGCGCTTCACTTTCTAACATAACTGGAATGTCGTCTCGCACTGGATAAGCAAGACCACTCGCCTTACAAATCAATTCTTGCTTAGCCTCATCATACTCCAATGGCCCTTTACTAACGGGACAAACGAGGATGCTGAGTAATTTTTTATCTAACATAATGTGCTGCCTATATTTTGAGAAAATTATTTTACTTAAACGCGCTTTAAAAAAGTCGCTTCTTAAAAAGCCAGTTATTTCGAGTATCGCTGCAACAAATAACTTTTGATTCAAAACTACAGCTCAATGAGAGAGCCGACTCACAAAAGTAAGCCATTAACTATGACGTTAACTATGCCATTAACTAGGCCATTAACTAGGCCGCTAAATAAGCCACTCACCAAGCCATTAGATAAAGCACTATACCCAATCAATCCTGTATAGATTGATTTCCACCAACCTCAACCAATAATTCAGGATCGATACGCACCGATGTTTTACCGTCGGTCCAATTCATTCGCCAATCCAAATGCGCCCCAGTAACTCGACCGGTGGCGCCCATTTCGGCAATATCTTGACCTTGCGTCACACTATCTCCAGTAGTGACCAATAATTTACTCAGATGTAAAAACGTTGAGCTTAGGCCGTGACCATGATCAATAATTAATGTCCCACCAGAAAAAAACAAATCTGGCTCAGCTAAAGTCACTAGACCTGCTGCGGGAGCAATAACGGGCGCGCCAATAGGCCCTGCAACATCAAGACCATAATGCGGCCTTCTTGGTTCGCCATTATAAACTCGCTGCGAGCCAAAGACACCCGTAATTGGTCCATTAGCAGGCCAAATAAATCCGTTTAAAAAATCCTGCTGTGGTCGCTGTTGTTTTCGCGCCAGCCTAACCTTTGCTGCTTCTTTGCGTGATCGTTTAACCTGAACGGGATCTGGCGAAACATATTGCTTTGCTACGCCTTCGATACGTTGAATCACATAATCACGAGCCCTAATATTCAAATCGTGATACTCATACTCATTATTTTCATTAATAACGGCTAATTCAATTTTATTAGGCGCATCACGGTCTAAGCCAATAATAAATCGGCCATCAGGAGTAATAGGAAGTAACTGATCCTGATACTGAACAGCTGCACCCTCTTTTACCTGCCCAACCAGCAACCCACCCTGTTTTAAAGGACCCGTTAGAATAAGATTAGAAGTATTCTCGAGTGATGAAATAGCATTCGAAAGAGGCAAATAACTCAGAAAAAAGAACAGCGAGACAATAATAGACATGATAATTTGTCTAATTCTTATCGTATTATGAATAGCATCGGTTAAACTCATTAAATCGTATCTCAAAAGCAGTTTTTAAATATATAGAGCGCGGAAACTGAAATTAACAAATAAATCCTAATTAATAAATAAGCGCTCATTAATAAAACGGCGCTTTGAATTAATACAGTGCCACTTGAGCTTATTATTTAACGCCCTATTCATCGCACAATACAGAAAGTGACAACAATACTATGGGACGCTATAGACCTCCACGCCCTAAAGGCTCTTACTATATCACTCCTGAGGGTGAAAGCGCGATGCGTGAAGAATTACGCCAGTTATGGAAGATTGAGCGCCCACAAGTCACCTCCGTGGTGCATGAAGCCGCGAAAAACGGCGATCGATCAGAAAACGGCGATTATATTTACGGAAAAAAGCGGCTCAGAGAAATTGATAGCCGCGTTCGTTTTTTAACAAAACGATTAGAATCACTCAATGTAGTCCACGACACTCCCAGCAATGTTAATAAAGTATTTTTTGGTGCATGGGTAACGGTTGAAGATGAAAACGGAGAAGAAAATACCTATAGAATTGTTGGCCCAGATGAATTTGACTTATCGCGCAAGCAATTGAGTATGGATTCCCCATTAGCAAAAGCGTTATTAGGGAAAAACATTGACGACGAAATTATTTTTGAAAGTCCAATCGGAAAACGCTTAATGGTCATTACAGCTATCCGATATCAGACAAATTTATAAGAAAAAACCGCTTCAATCTCCCGATATTATTTTTTGTTAGCAAAAAAATGAGATTTAAATGGTCATAATGTAAAAAGGAACGAAATAAAAGTGCTTATAGCGCTTATTAGACGTGAAATAAATAGATATATTGTCTATCATTCGCTCCGCACAAACTTTTTAATTAAAATTTTTGATAGTCAACCCAATCGATGAAGTTGGAAAACCTTCTTCATAGGAGAAATAATGCCTCAAGTAAAAAAAGTTTCTAAAAAAGCCACTAAAAAGCCAGCTAAGAAAGTAGCAGCTAAAAAACCAACTGCTAAGAAATCTGCAAAAAAAGTAGCTGCAACTCCAGCTATCGGTAAAGCAGAAGTAGCATTAGCGGCAATACAAAAAGACATTAAATCATTGGCACGCACATTAAAAGCCGAGCTTAAAAAAGTAGCTTCAGCTAAAAAATCAGCTGCAAAATCAAAAACAGCTGCTGATAAAGCCGCTGCTAAGAAAGTTGTTGCAGCAGCCGCTAAAGCCGCCGCTAAAACATCTGCTAAAGTTAAAGCATTGCGTGCACGCGCTTCAGCTTCAAACGCTAAGCTATCAACTATGAAAGCTGATGCAGCATTGAAGAAAGCAGTAGCCGACTTTGAAGCAAAATTGATTGCTCAACGTGATGCAGCCGCAGCGAAAAAGAAAGCCGCAGCTGATAAGAAAGCCGCTGCCAAAGCTAAAGCTGCTGCAAAGCGCGCTATAGCTAACGCAAAAGCATCTGCTAAGAAGAAAGCAGCAGCAGACAAGAAACGAGCAGCGGCTGCTAAAGCCAAAGCTAAAGCCTCAGCAGCAGCGGCAAAAGCCAAAGCTAAAGCGGCAGCAGCGGCTAAAAAAGCCAAAGCCAAAGCAAAGAAAAAGCCAGCTAAGAAAGCCGCTAAGAAGTAATTCATAGCACTATCTAGCTAAATAAAGCCCCGCCATCTTCGGATTGCGGGGTTTTTTTATGCCTAAATATAATGAATCAACAAAAGATAACAGAAGGCTTGTGCTTAACTTCGATATTTATCTTTATTCTTTCGGCCTTTAGCATAAAGCGCTTTACGTAATACCCTACGTAAACTAGGAAACAAATAGCCGAGCGTCGTTAACTTGCCCGCAAACCAGGTCATAGTGATTTCCACTTGCTGACCCATGGCTAGCTTGCCAATATTCTCAGCGACAGCCTCAGCAGTACTCATTGGCTGCGAATAAACAATATCTTCAACTTCATCAATGCTGTCCATAATAAAGCCGGTGTTAATAGGCCCGGGAGATACAACAGCTACCGCAATAGCTGAATCGCGAAGCTCATCGGCCAAAGCATAAGTAAATGCTCTAAGACCTCCCTTAGTTGCTGCATAAGTGGCGGCCCCCTGCAGTGGCGCTCTCCCAGCTAGTGAACCCACCATAACAATAGCACCCTCACCGGTTTGCTTTATATGTGGAAGAACCAACGCCGTTAAATATAATGGCGCTCGCAAATTAACATCGACCATAGCGGCCACATGGTCTGCATGAACCGTACTGAATTCGCCACGATGATGAACACCTGCATTATTAATCAATAAATGAATGTCAGAAAACCTGTTAACCACCTGTTCTACAATATTTTTACAGCTAGCAGTTTCAGTTACATCGGCAGTAATGGTGAGTACCTGTGTCAATTCACGGAGCTCATCGGCAATCTTATGCAGCGCAACTTCACCTCTAGCCACTAAAGCTAAATTCGCTCCTGCATGGGCAAAATAGCGTGCGCATGCCTCCCCAACACCAGCCGATGCTCCGGTAATCAATACGGTTTTATTTTTAAACGTCGATAGGCTCATAATTCATTTCTTTTTATTATTGAAAGAAAAATAAGCTTACCACATTGCTCAGAAATACTAATTATTACATTTCATGGAAACAATTTTCTGTAAAGACTAACAAGTTAATGATAGCCTCCTCTTTTTAAAATGAAAAAAGGAGATGCCATGGAGAAATAGAAACGCTATTAAAATCAACATTAAAGCAGCATTAAATGGAGTTAACTATGGTTGTAACCAGTAGCACTTCACAAACGAAAAAAGGAAAAACAAGGAGGAATGAAAGTAGTAAAAGAAGTACAAAAAGTACAAAAAGCACCACAAACAAAAGCGGAATGGAAAGAGAAGCCAAGCCAAAAGGACCGGCTAACAATGATAACAAACCGCAAAATCACAATGCGCTAATCGCCTCATCGGCAAATGATACGCTCGACAATATCCGCGTTAGTCTGGATATGATTCGTGAAATTGTTTGCAGCGACAATGATGGCATGGCACTGTCTGATGACACTAAGCAGGGATTATTCTTGCATATCGAAAATTTGATAAAAGCATTAAGCTTTTTGAGAACGCTTTAAGTAACAATAGAAGCATCGGTATAAGATACAACATCTTTGATTAGTGGCCTTTAACCCGTTTTGTTAAAGGCACCTTATTAAATAGAAAG
>DMZE01000157.1 GCA_003492055.1 Cellvibrionales bacterium | reverse complement strand
CTCGCCCAGTATCATCGAGTCTAACCCGCCAGCCACTCGAATTAAGTGCTTTAGTGCTGCTTGATTCTCATAAATGTAAACATGCTCACTAAACTGCTCAACTGGCAATGATTTAAACTGCCCTAACCAAGCAATAACGGCTTCGGCCTTATGCTCAGTGCTCACAATTAACTCGGTTCGATTGCAAGTAGAAACAATAACCGCCTCGGCTGTACACTCAATGTCAGACTCCGCATTAGCCGCTGACAACCAGGCCAGTAAGCTCGGTAACGCGGTATGCATCACATCCGGCGCAAACGCCAGCTGCTCTCGCAGCTCAACGTTAGCCGTTGAATGATTAATGCCAATAGCCAGTAGCCGCATAGATAACTCAGTAAGTAAGATAAGGTCGTGCTGATTCTTTATGATCTAGCCGCACATTTTAGCAATAACTCAGCACAATGTGGATGGTAATCATTGCCTTAATGAATAATGACTCTCGCCTAGATATGGGATTGTCTGGCAAACTATGCCATGATTAGACGCTATACTGATCAGCAGAAAAACGATTTTTAGTCATTTTTCTGCTAATACAGCGATTCAACTTCCGCGCATAGCGTACATTCAAACGAAAAAATGAGATTTCCTTTGGTCACAGCGTTCAACAGAGCGGCTTTTACCGCAGCCTCACATCGTTTAATCACCCTTCTACTTATCGCTTTATCGCTAAGTAGCTGTTCGCTGATGACTCAATTAAAGGATACAACCGCTGCTGTACTTCATGATGAAGTCGATGGCACCGCAATTGAGTCCACAGACAATCCAATAACAGCACCGAATAAAGAAACAAGCGCTGCAGCAGTTATCCTCGACAGTGAATTAAAGGAAGCACCCACACGGCCCTTTTCGGAACAAACGCTGTATAACTTACTAATTGCTGAATTAGCCACCCACGAGCAAAACTTTCCACTCGCCATTGAAAAATACCTAATAGAAGCGCAAAGCACGCTCGATAGTGGTTTAGCATCGCATGCAACCCGCCTATCACTTTATGGCCGAGACATAAAAGCGGCGTTATCTTCTGCACAATTATGGCTACAAATTGAACCCGACAGTGAAAAAGCTGCCGCTATTTATGCCGATTTACTGACGCAGTCGGGCGAAGCGCTGCACGCACTCGACGTATTAGAATCACAATATACCTATGGCCGCATACCAAACTACGGCGTACTTAGCCAAACTACATTGGCAGCTGGAGATCGCCAACTCATCGAATTACTCGCCAGACTCGCCCCCTTAGTTGAGCAGCATGCTGATCACACTGAACTCATTTTTACTTATGCGCTATTACTTCAGCAAAATGAGCAGCACGATGAAGCGCTCTCTACTTTAGACAAGGTCAAAGATCTTCAAGCTAATCCCTCGCAAGCCGCATTACTAAGAGCACAATTGCTTGAGAAGCTGTTCGACGCCAAAACGGCAGCAAAAAGCCTTAGCAAAGCCATTAAAAAACAGCCTGAGGAAAGAGCGCTGCGGCTTTACCGCGCCAAACTGCTTACCCGCTTTGATCTAGAGGCTGCCGAAAAAGCGTTTGCCTATTTGCTTGAAGACGCCCCCAACAATATCAATTTATTGTTTTCACATGCTGTCGTCGCGCACGAAAACAAACACTATGAAACAGCAAGACGCGGCTTTGAAACATTAATTTCCCATAATCAGCGCAATACTGTAAGCCACTACTACCTCGGTCAAATAGCCGAACAACAGGGTGAATCCAACGTAGCGATTGCTCGCTATCGGCAGGTGAAAGCAGGCAAATATTTTATGCCCGCCACACAGCGACTGATTAATCTGCAGGCCGAGCAAGGCCAGCTGCTAGAAGCTAGACGCTATTTAGCCTCACTGCGCATCGCCATTCCACTGCAAGCGCCGAATTTCTGGGCCTTAGAAGCCTCGCTACTTAAAGCTCATGGCCAAGCAGAAGAAGCCAGAGAGCTGCTTAACCTAGCGATTGAGCGCTTCCCTGAACAGCTATTACTGCGCCTTGAACGCGCACTCATGAGCGAACAATTGAATGACTTTGCCACCACAGAAAGTGATTTACGTTTTATTTTGTCTCGCGATCCTGACAACGTTACCGCCTTAAATGCACTGGGCTACTCACTGAGCAATCGAGTTGGCCGCTATAAAGAAGCGTTAGTTTTGGTTGAAAAAGCGTTTGCTTTACGACCGGATGATCCCGCCATTATTGATAGTCTTGGCTGGGCACAATACCGTTTAGGGCAATTCGATACCGCAACAAAGCATTTAGAAAGTGCCTTTGAGCAATTCCCCGATGATGAAGTAGCCGCACATTTAATTGAAGTGTATTGGGTGAATAACGAAAAAAGTAAAGCGCGCAGTTTAATCCGACAATTTAAAAAGCAATCGAGTGATACACCTAAAGTCGATGAAGCTATTAATAGGCTCGGTATTTCATGGTAAACGCTCGCAACCGGGTTATAAAAATCCACAGCCTTTTTATTATGCTTTTTTGCACCCTGCTCGCTAGTTGTGCCAACCTTAATAGAAGCGCGTCATCCAACAACGGTTTAAATGACGACCTAAGCGGCAGCGCCGCCGAATTACTTAACCGCCATTGGCAAGTAAATGGCAAACTCGCTATTCGGACGCTATCGTCCAGCGCAGCTAAGCCAACAGCACAGGCATTACGCTTTGACTGGCATCAGCAAGCTCAAAACTACAAGGTTACGCTTTCTGGCCCACTGGGGTTTGGACGCGTAACGGTGACGCAGCAGAATCAACGCATTTATTTATCTCAAGACAAAAACGCTATAGAAGCCAATGATATTGACCAGCTATTTGCCCAACAAACCGGCTGGGCGCTGCCAATATCTTATTTACGCTATTGGGCCCTAGGCCTACCCGCGCCTGAACAAGCGTTTACGCTTAATAAAAATAGCCAAGCTGAACTCGTCGGCTTTAAACAAGATGGCTGGC
>DMZE01000018.1:389-2844 GCA_003492055.1 Cellvibrionales bacterium | reverse complement strand
AGATTCTGTTTTGACTTTTAAACATTGTAAATTTGTAACTTGCAAACTTCATGAGATAGTATAAGTTTTAAACAGTAACGTTTTTTTCTAATAATGAGAATTTTGTTAAGTAGCACCCCTGCTACTTAATTAAAGTAGAGGCGAGTAGAAATACATCACCTCATAATAATAACTACTAACAATTCGATCCTGGAGTATATGTATGAAAATTTCTAACTTAAAAACAATCACTTTAATGGCAGCTATTTGTAGTGCTTCTGCGGCTCAATCTGCTGTTCTTTACAGTAATGATTTTGACGGCACTATTGGCGATGCTTCTATTAGCGGCTTTGTAATCGGTCTCCAATCACCACTTGGTGGCTGGTGGGAAAATGCTGCAGCACCTAACCAAGTAGTTGTTGGTCAAAACGGCTTTTCTAAGATTGTTGACGACCAAGGCGGAGTAGATCAAGGTTCTGCTCAATTAAATACATACAGCGATTACAACGGCTGGAGCCCATTTAACAGTGGTCAAACCGACGTTTTGACTAAAGTTTATGCGCCACTTGGAGCAATTGCTGCAAACCTTGCAGGTCAAACAGTAACCTTCAGCTTCGATGCTAAACTCGGTAACATCACTGAAACTGCTTCATCAACTGCAAATGCCTTTTTATCGGTTATAAAAACCAGTGACGGTAGTTATGCTGATATTAGTGGTACAACTGCTATAACTAACTCTGATATCGGTTCAAATTGGGGCTCTTACTCAATTAGCGTTTTAATCGATTCAGGTATGGTTGGTGAAGAGCTACAAATTGGTTTTTCTAACCAAACTGTAGAAGCTTGGGGTGCTACTGGCATGTATTACGATAACGTGGAAGTTTCAGCAGTTCCAGTACCTGCAGCAGCATGGTTATTTGGTTCAGCTTTAGCTGGCTTAGTAGCAGTTCGTCGCAATAAGTAAGTTTTATTGTTGTTACAAAAAGGCCGCTCTTCGAGCGGCCTTTTTTTTGTTTAAAATTAAATACTTGAACTCAGCCTATTCGACCTTAACTATCTGCTCTGCTATTTTTTGCTTCCAGATAGCAGGACTTGTTACATGCACCGACTCACCCTGACTATCAACGGCCACTGTCACTGGCATATCTTGTAAATCAAATTCATAAATAGCTTCCATTCCCATCTCTTCAAATGCAAGAACTTTTGCATCTTTAATGGCTTGAGCAACCAAGTAAGCCGCACCACCTACTGCCATTAAGTACACCGATTTATGATCTTTAATGGCTTCTATCGCAGTTGGGCCGCGCTCAGCCTTACCTATCATCCCCAGCAGCCCCGTTTGATCAAGCACCTGACGAGTAAACTTATCCATTCGCGTTGCTGTAGTAGGGCCTGCAGGGCCTACCACCTCATCACCAATAGGATCTACTGGGCCCACATAATAAATAAAGCGTCCTTTAAGGTCGACGGGCAGCTCTTCACCACGGTTTAACATATCAACCAGCTTTTTATGGGCCGCATCCCTACCCGTTAGCATCTTGCCACTAAGCAATAAGGTTTCACCCGGCTGCCAAGTCAACACATCCGCTGGAGTAACGGTATTCAAATCAACACGACGAACCGAATCGCCAACTTCCCAAGTAATATCGGGCCACTGATCAATAGACGGTGGCGTAAGAGCTACAGGGCCAGAGCCATCAAGCGTAATATGGGCATGGCGTGTTGCTGCACAGTTCGGAATCATCGCTACCGGCTTATTTGCCGCATGTGTGGGGCAATCCATAACCTTAACGTCTAACACTGTTGTTAAGCCGCCTAGGCCTTGAGCGCCAATGCCGAGCTGATTCACTTTTTCGAATAGCTCTAAACGCAGCTCTTCTGCTCTGTTAGATGCACCGCGAGCTTGCAGTGTCTTAATATCAATTGAACCCATTAATGATTCTTTTGCCATAATCATGGCTTTTTCTGCCGTGCCGCCAATACCAATGCCAAGCATACCGGGCGGGCACCAACCAGCGCCCATTTTAGGCAACTGTTCTAGCACCCAATCAACCACTGAATCTGAAGGGTTAAGCATAGCGAATTTAGACTTAGCTTCTGAACCACCGCCTTTAGCAGCGACTTGAATATCGACGGTATCGCCTTGGACAATATCGTAGTGAATAACAGCAGGCGTATTATCTTTAGTATTCTCTCGCTTGCCATCTGGGTCCGCCAATATAGATGCACGAAGAATATTATCAGGCAAAAGATAAGCCCGACGTACACCTTCGTTAATCATATCGGTAACGTTCATGGTGGCATTGCCCCACTGCACGTCCATTCCTACACGAACAAAGACCGTCACGATGCCAGTATCCTGACAAATCGGTCGATGACCGGTGGCGCACATACGCGAGTTAATTAGAATTTGAGCCATCGCATCTTTAGCGGCTTTCGATTCTTCGCGCTCATAAGCATCGTTCACCGCTTGAAT
>DMZE01000018.1:0-303 GCA_003492055.1 Cellvibrionales bacterium | reverse complement strand
CTACTATTAATACCTACTGTAACTCTGGCTGAGTATTGACTGGCTGGTTAAGCGTATTTAGCTGCTTATTCACTTGGCGTCGAAAAGCATTTATAGACTCAACCCATTCTTCGTTCGCTTTTATACGCTGCTCGTGACTATCCATTTTTCGACTTAACTTAGGCAGCTTATCTTGTAAGGCCGCTGATTGTTTAGCGCTGACCTGTGACTCTTCTACCGCTTCATTAATTTCATCTAACGAAGCTGCATAGCGCATTAACTCCGCATTTAATTCTACTACCTGCTTATTCACTTTTTTCTGGT
>DMZE01000250.1 GCA_003492055.1 Cellvibrionales bacterium | reverse complement strand
ACTAACAAATCAGGATAGCGGCGTATAGGCGAGGTAAAATGCAAATACGCAGGATAAGCCAAACCAAAATGGCCTTCATTATCGGGCTGATACATTGCCTGACTTAGCGAACGCAACATCATAATTTGTACCAAATGCGCATCGGGGCGATCAGCAATTTGGCTCATTAATACTTGATAGTCATTCGGCTGCGGCTTTAAGCCACCGCCCAAACCTAAACCCAACTCGCCCAAATATAAGCGTAGATTTTCAAGCTTCTGTTCTTTAGGGCCTTCATGCACACGAAACAACACAGGTAAATCATGCGAGTCTAAAAAGTTAGCCGCCGCAACATTGGCGCACAACATACACTCTTCAATAATTTTATGCGCATCGTTACGCACCACTGGCTCAATAGTTTCTATTTTTTTATCGGCATTAAAAATAATTTGTGTTTCAGTGGTTTCAAAATCAATCGCACCGCGCTTAGAACGCTGGGCACGTAAACATTCATACAGCCCACGTAGGTTTTCTAAATCGGGCATGATTTTTTTCACGCGATCCATTAAACCTGCACGAGGCGCTTTAGCCACCAACCCTAACGCCTCAGCCACTTCGTTATAGGTTAAACGGGCATGTGAATGCATAACGGCTTCATAAAATTGATGGCGCGTCACTTTACCCGCAGCACTAATATCAACTTCACAGACCATACACAGACGATCAACCGCAGGCTTAAGTGAACACAAGCCATTAGAAATAGCCTCTGGCAGCATTGGCACAACACGGCCAGAAAAATACACCGACGTACTACGCTCATAAGCTTGTTGATCTAACGCTGAACCCACCGGCACATAATGTGATACATCGGCAATGGCTACCCATAAGGTGAATCCACCCCCGCGCTGTCGCTTACAATACACAGCATCATCAAAATCTCTGGCGTCTTCACCATCAATCGTTACTAGCGGTAAGTCGCGCAAATCTACGCGCAGTGTCTTATCGGCTTCTTCGGGCTCAGCACCCAATGTTGCCGCTTGCGCTAAAGATTCGTCTGACCATTTAAAAGGAATATCATGCGAGCGAATAGCTAAATCAATTTCTAAGCCTGGCGCTAAGGCCTCACCTAATACTTCATCAATAATGCCTGCAGCAGGTATACGCACGGTAGGATACTGCGTGATTTTAACGCTAACATAATCGCCAGATTCTACTTCATAACCAACTATGCCATCGGGCAATAAAATATCTTGACCAATACGAGGGTTATCGGGAATCACGAAATATAAATTCGACTCAAATTTTAAGCGGCCAACAATAAACTCATGCGCGCGCTTAACCACTTTTTCTATTTTGCCTTCAACGCCGCCGCGACGACTGCGACCCGCCGGGCTCACTAACACTTCATCGCCATGAAACACCTGACGCATCTCGCGCTCACTCAGGTAAATATCTTCTTGGCCGTCGAGTAATAAGAAACCAAAACCATCACGATGCGCCTCAACCTTGCCGCTTAGCATCGATTTAGGATCAGGAATATAAAAGCATTCATCCTGCTTGCGAAATAACAGCTGATTATCGCGTTCCATGGCCCGCAATCGACGCCTTAGCGCTTCGCGGCCATCCTGCCCCTTGATACCAAGCTTTTTAAGCAATTGCTTACGGCTCGCTGGGCCTTCATCAACGATGAGGCTCAGAATATGCTCACGGCTAGCGATAGGATTGCTGTAATTGAGTGATTCCCGATCGGCATGCGGGTCGGTAATATCGTTGGGGGGAGTGTTGCTTGGGCGCTTCGCCACAAATACCTCGAAATGGTTGTTTTTTATCGGCTTGCTAGGCCTATTTTAGTGCCTAACAAATTTAATCATTGATTCGCACCATACCACCATTCTGTGGCAACAGCGCGGTTTACCGCTATGAAGAGGGTAAAATTGACACAAGAAATTTATCTTTACTCAATTAATAGTATTGAGGGGAGTAGATACGGATATACGGCCTTAAAAGTACAATTCCTATTTATGAGTGTATTTAATAAGTGATAGCGAAAAGCAGAAATAAAAAAAACCGCCGAAGCGGTTTTTTTCTGGTTTCGATGTATTCATTTAAATGACAACAAAAAACCAATAAATATCAGTGAAAACCGATATTAAAGCGCACCACCTAAACTCCATCGAACATAAACATTAAAAATACCAATCGAACCGAAATCATCTGTTGTCTGAACATCGAATTCTGAGTAATCAATACCTACACCCATATTCTCATTAACAAAATACTGACCACCGAAGTAAGTAGTGATATGTCTTTCTTTAGAACCATTGAAGTTAGTATCTAACTCTAAATCTCTAAAGCTCACACCAGCCGACAGTTCTAACTTATCTGTAAACATTGATTTCAGACCAACATTCAGACCATAACCATCATAGCCATCATCTCCGCTAAAATTATAAGAAGTACGAACAAATTCAAAAACAAGGTCAGTATTATCTGTTAAGGCTGAATGAACACCGAATGCAATAGTGTGCCCTTCAGTAAAATCACTTTCAGTCAAATCAACATCAGCATAATCAATACGAGCGTGAAAGGTATCGGAAATCTGAGCCGACGCATTGAATGAATGTCCACTATGACTTCCATCATCAACGTCTTCATTGCTTGAATCTCCAGCAACAAAACCAATACTTGCATAGGTCCAAGAAGGCCCTTCAGCTATTGCTTCACTGCTAAGAACCGATACTGCCGCCGCAACAAAACTATTTTTCATTATTAATTTCTCCCTGCAAAAATGCAGAATAGTTAGTGGTAGTTAAATTGAATAGAAATATAGCTCGCGCTAAAGAGAATGCATTATCAGGAGGTAATAGATATTTATTATTCTTTTTAGTGAAAGTACACCCTAACAATAAAACTTGTTTACTAAAAGTGAAAAATTAGGCTAATGGACGCTTCAGGTAACACAGCCGATTATTCACTAATAATTCAAAGTATTTCCGCCTAAATTATAACCAAAAATCTAACAGTATCCTTTAGCCGCCAACCTACTCAACCATTATG
>DMZE01000186.1:740-2903 GCA_003492055.1 Cellvibrionales bacterium | reverse complement strand
CCCAGCGATAACGCTGACTCAACAAAGCGGTAGGTGTTGACGGGCATTGAGTGTAACAAAGCGCTGAAGGCTCAAACACAATACCGTAACCCGCACCCAGCATAGCCATCGATAACTTAGCATCTTCCGCAAAGGTATCCGATTCCCAAGGTCCTGCAATATCTGAAGGCTTAGGTGGAGGCCCAGGGACCAACTTAGACATTTCTTCTACAGCGATAAGTGCTTCTTTCTTAAATAACGTGATGGGACCAGGTGCCACGAGTACCGAAGCAAAAAAGCTTTGGAACAAACGACCTGTACCATTCATTAGCGTGTATTCAAGTGATTGCAAATAACTCATTAAGTTATTTGTATTACGAATGGCAACCTGCCCTGCGCAACCACCTAAATCGGTATCAGCTATACGAACAAGTAATCGCTCGATTGCACCGTCAGCTAACTCACTATCGGCATCCATACTGAGTATGTATTCACCTTTAGCGTGTTGAAAGCCTAAGTTCAACGCACTGGCTTTACCGCCGTTAGGTTTATGAATTATCTTAAGCTCATCCGATGATTGCAGTTCGCGTTTAAGACGCTGCATAGTGGCAAGCGTATCATCCGTCGAGCCATCATCAATGACAATAACTTCTTTGTTTTGGTAACTCGTACCCAACGCAGACAAAATCGTCGCTTCGATATTCTCTGCCTCATTAAAAGCCGGCAGTAAAATCGTCACCAAAGTATCTTGCAATCTATCTAATTTTTTCAAATTAGGTTGCTTCGATGCCTCTAAAAAAGCGAACAACAACAACACTACATAGCGCGTTAAAAACAACACTGAGAAAAAGAAGAAGAAAAATGCAAAACAAATAATTTGCCAGCGCTCTAATGCATAAGAGGCATCCAGCTCGAACATCGCAGCCATCAAAAAATATATTTGCGCAGCGCCTACTGCTGCTGTCGATAGATATCCAAGAAACAAAAATAATACTTTTTTCGATTGCTGACTGGCAATGTATTCCTTGCTATCCGTTCCGGTGTAACCGGCTACGTAGCTCATGGCTGCTTTCTCTTTGCAACGCGACGCGGCAATGTATCGTCATCATCATAGCTTGTTTCTCTATTACTAACGCTGCTGCTAGAGATATCATCTGGACCAAAGCCCTCATAGTAAATCTCATCATTCGCGTTATTGTATTCATTTGGCGTATTATCATCTGGCGAAGGTGTGCGGTTAATAGCCGTACTTAACTTCTGAATACCAAACAACATCAACATACCAAGGAATAAATAAATACTCGCAATAACACCCGGGCTTTGTCCTGTACCGCCATCAGAGAAACTAAATGCATTCATCAATCCACTGAAATCGAGCGGACGATTAACAAAACGTGCACGCATATCAATTGCACCGTTATCCACTAAGTCTTTCAAAATGTATCCTGGTGGCTCAATAGTAATCGCTACTTCATGCAATTGATTTGATAATGGTTTTACAGAAGAAATACGACCTCGCACTTCAATATCACGCTTTTCTAGCATGTTATTGGTTACGAAAACATTCTCAGTACTCTCTAACTGATTAAGCTCATTAGTTGTAACCTGTACCGATACATAAACAGTATCAGGGCGATAAACAACAGCTAAAGGCGTGCCTTCTCGTTTAATGTTATTTGGTGAAGTATCGCGATAACCGACAATACCATCCCAAGGAGCACGCACTTCAATACTTGGCTGATCTTCATAACCAGCAATGGTTCTTTCAACTTCTTGAAGTTCAACTTTCAATTGATTAACCTGTGAATCAAGACGCTTAGCAGCAGCGACCTCTTCACCGGCAACCGCTTTTTCTACGGGTGCTAACTGATCTATAATCGTCGCTCTTTCACGCTCAATATCTTGCAACCAACCATCAGTAATTTTTGAATAAGAACTATCTCCAGGCTGCTCTGACGCAGATTCATCATCAAACTGTGATGCAGAACTTTCTAAAAATCGCTGCTGTGACTTAAGCTCTTCAAGTTTACTAACAGCAACACGATTAGCTTCACGTTTACGGCTCAGTTCTAATTTTGAAACTAAACCTTCAACTGCAATTCGCTCAGCAAATTCTAATTCTTGCTGAGTTAAATTAACCGCTGCATTTTGTTGATTCATACGATGACTTAATGCATCTAAATC
>DMZE01000186.1:0-646 GCA_003492055.1 Cellvibrionales bacterium | reverse complement strand
AACTGGCGTTCTTTTTCATTTAACTCATTCATACGACGCTGCAAAGATTGCAATAACGCAATAGTTGGCGCATCAATAATAGGTGATTTCAATTCTTCAAAGCTGATTTTTTCGCGAAGTAAATCACGCTGAAGCATGGCATCTGCCCGCTCTTTAGGATCAGGTTTACGATGGAAGCTAACCAAAATATCATCTTTAACAATATCTTTACTGCTGCTAGGAAATTGAGCAGCAAAACCTTTAACTGCACGAACTGAGAATAAGTCTTCACCTTGCAACAAGCCAACATGCTCAGCTTTTGTATACGGTAACCAAGCGCGAATCATAAAAAACAAACTGATAAACAACACAGTCATTAAAAAGAACCTAGCTAATACGAGTGATATTGGTTTACCACCCTTATCTGTGGGCGACGAACTATTTCGATTTATCCAAACAGTGAATGCATTGGTAAACGCGAATGCTGAGATACCCACCAACCCACCTACCATTAAGTAGATGAGTGTTAAGTTACTTTCCATGGTACAACTCCAAAAATATATTTATTTATTTATTTATTTTTTGCTATTAGGGTTAAGGTTTGGTTAGGGTTAGGGTTAGGGTTATTTTACTTTTGTGTTTTTAGGTTTGGGTTAGGGTTAGGGTT
>DMZE01000121.1 GCA_003492055.1 Cellvibrionales bacterium | reverse complement strand
TTATTACAAGCCGATGCTGATGCTGAGTATGCAGAAGTTGTTGAGATCAACATGGATGAGATTATTGAGCCGATTATTTGTGCGCCTAACGATCCAGATGATGCGCGCACCTTATCGGATGTTGCTGGTGACAGTGTTGATGAAGTGTTTATTGGTTCATGTATGACAAACATTGGTCACTTTAGAGCGGCGGGCGAAATGCTTAAGCAGTTTGAGGGTAATCTTTCTACGCGTATGTGGGTTGTACCACCCACGCGCATGGATGAGACGCAGCTGATTGAAGAAGGCTATTACAGCATCTTTGGCAAAGTCGGTGCCCGTACAGAGATTCCAGGTTGTTCATTGTGTATGGGTAACCAGGCGCGTGTTGAAGACGGCGCTACGGTATTGTCTACGTCTACACGTAACTTCCCTAACCGTTTAGGTAATGGCGCGAATGTTTATTTAACGTCGGCAGAGCTCGCTTCGGTGGGTGCTATTTTAGGTAAGTTGCCAACGCGTGAGGAGTATATGGCTTACGCTGAAAAAATTGATTCGATGTCCGATGAGATTTTCCGTTATTTAAGCTTTGACCAAATGAAGCGCTTTCAAGATGGCGCAGAAGAGGGTAAGCGTATTGCGGCTATTGAAATTAAGGAAGTTGGATCGCTTTAAGTTAGGCCTTGTCGTTAAGTTATAGCTAGCTCGAAATGAGTAAGTTTAAAAAGGACCGCATTTGCGGTCCTTTTTTTTGATCAGCATTAATATTAGTGTTTTGAGTCTGTCAGCTATAAATATCCAGCCAGCATCTTTGCATCGAACTGGTCGGGTTGTTTTTTGTACAGGCTTTATCAGGTTAACCGAAAGTTCGAAGCGTATATCATCCAATCATCAATCGAAAGCGCGCCACCCATTCCTCGTAAAGCTGATCAGCACAGTGCGCTATAAAAAACTTGGCGCACTTAATGCATTGATCAATAAGAGAAGTTCTTAGCCGTCGATAAAGTCAATTTGTCGGCGAGTCAGTGTGTGTTTATTCGCCATTCACTGCGAATGTTTTTACTAGGACGACAAATAATTGACAGCGCCTAATGGTTTTGGAGTGTGAGATGACAAATCGAGTAGATATGGGTCGGCCAGATATTAGCCAAGTGCTCAATGAAATGCGGGCCTTAAAAAGCCGTGCTCAAGGGTTTGAACCTGCCACTGCCGCCGGTGATGTGACGCAAGCAGCAGGCACTCGCGGTGTTGAATTTCAACAGCTGTTAAGCAATGCGGTTAATCAAGTGAACTCGGTGCAAAAAGAATCAAGCCAATTGGCTGAGTCGTTTCAGTTGGGTGATCCTAACGTGACCTTATCGCAAGTGGTTGTAGCTTCAGAAAAAGCTGGCATTGCCTTTGAAGCCATGACAGAAGTGCGTAATAAATTAGTGAATGCTTATGAAGATATTATGAATATGCCTATCTAAGCCTTAATGAACAATATCGCCTAACTTATATCTAACTTATAAATGTAACCATAGAACACAACCATAGAAAAACAGCCATGGCAGAGAGTACAGCTACAGATCCCGCCGTAATGGAATCTTCATCACCGGGGACCTTTGAAAGTTTTTTAAATTTAGAGTTTGGCCGTCAAATTGGCTTGATGTTTGGCTTGGCCGCGAGTGTCGCCATTGGCGTGGCATTAGCGCTATGGCTAATGGTCGATAAAGATTATAAGCCTTTGTATTCCAGCCTCGATAGACTCGATGCAACCAGTATCATGGAAATATTGGATGCGAATACGATTGGCTACCGAATTGATCAACGCTCAGGCGCGTTGTTAGTTGAGGCCGATCAAATTCATCAAGCTCGATTAAGCCTCGCTTCTGCGGGTATGCCCACCGATCGTAATACTGGCTTTGAATTACTCGATCAAGAGCAGCCTCTAGGCACTAGTCAGTTTATGGAAAACGCGCGCTATCGTCGCAGTTTAGAGGGTGAGTTGGCGCGAACCATTAGTAGTATTGCCGCTGTGCGTTCTGCACGTGTGCATTTAGCCATTCCAAAATCGACGGTTTTTCTTCGCGATAAACGCGAGCCTCGCGCCTCGGTATTTATTGAAGCTTATCAAGGTCGCACGGTTAGTGAAGAGCAGGTGAGAGCGGTGGCTAATTTAGTCGTATCCAGCGTACCTGAATTGAATATTCGCAATGTCACAGTGGTTGATCAGCGCGGTAATTTATTATCAGATTTTGATAGCGATCCAAAATATGCTGAGGCTGCCAGACAAATTGAATACACGCGGCAAATTGAATCTGATTTATTGCAGCGCGTTAACGGTTTATTAGCGCCGATTGTTGGCGATCAAAAATTTAGAGCTGAAGTGTCTATTGACTTAGATTTTACTCAAGTGGAACAAACGGCAGAAGTCTATAACCCCGATTTATCGGCGGTTCGCAGTGAGCAAACAACCAGTGAGCGCACGCAGCAGAATGATGCCACAACCGGTGTGCCAGGTGCATTAAGTAATCAGCCTCCATTAACCGGCACAACTGCTGCACGCGTTAATCCAAACACCGGTGAAGCAGTGCCAGAGCCAACGCGTTCAAGAATATTAGAGACGCGTAATTTTGAATTGGATCGCACCATTAGTTATACGCGTAATGCCGTGGGCCAAGTGCGACGTATGACGGTAGCCGTTGCCGTCGATGATTTACTCGCTAGTGCCAATGATGTATCCACTGAAGAGGTTGACGGTGAGATAGCGCCAACGCCAACGCTAAGAAACGGTAAGCTACCTTGGGAAAGCACGGATTTAGAGCGCTTAACGGTACTGGTTCAAAACGCGGTTGGCTATGATGTGACACGCGGTGATAGAGTGATTGTAGTGAACACACCGTTTTTACGGCTAGATCCAGAAGTGGCGGCGCCGATAGCATTAAAGTTATGGGAACAAGATATTTTTTGGCTTGCGCTTAAATGGTTTTTAGGTGTGGCCGCTTTTTTGATGGTTATCTTTATGGTGTTGCGTCCCACGCTTAATCGCTTGACCGAAAACTCTCAAAAAATTAAAGAGTTGGAAGGTCGCCATAAAGCTGCCTTACATGCGGTTATGGAAAATTCAGACGGTTTGACAGAGACGATTGGGCCAGATGGCAAAGTCACATTAAACTCGCCAAACAAAAATTTATTACCTTCGCCAGATGATCGTTTAGAAGATCAAATTGATATGGTCCGCAATATGGTTACCGATGATCCCGATCGCGTTGCACAAGTTATACAAGGTTGGTCTAACAGTGAGTGATAAAAAATTAGCCGATTCTATTCCTTATATCGAGAAAGCTTCGATTCTATTGTTAACGGTAGGTGAAGAAGCCGCCGCAGCAATATTGAAACAGTTAGGGCCCAAAGAAGTGCAGCGCATTGGTACGGCTATGGCGGTACTCAGTGATGTGAAGCGCGAAAAAGTGGCGGCAGTATTTAACTCTTTTATTGCTGAAATTACTAACACCACAGGCTTTGGTATTGGCGCTGATAGCTATGTGCGTAATATGCTCACTCGCGCGTTAGGCGCTGAAAAAGCATCGGGCATTATCGATAGAATTTTACTGGGTGGTAATACTCAAGGCTTGGATACGCTTAAATGGATGGATGCGCGGGCGATTTCCGATGTCATCAAACAAGAGCACCCGCAAATTCAGGCCATTGTTATTGCCTACCTTGAAGGTGACCTTTCTGCCGAGGTTTTATCGTATTTGCCTGAAAATATGCGTCTTGATGTGGTGATTCGTGTAGCTAAGCTCGATACCGTTCAACCCGATGCATTAAATGAATTAAACAATATTCTTGAGCGACAGTTCTCTGGTGGTTCATCTGCACAAAAACGACGTATTGGTGGCACTAAAGTAGCGGCCGATATTATGACAAACCTTGACGGCACTATTGAATCTGAGTTGATGGATGCACTCACTGAAGTGGATGGCGAGTTGGCCGAGACCATTCAGGATTTGATGTTTGTATTTGCTAATTTGATGGAAGTGGATGATCGCGGCATTCAAACCTTGTTACGAGAAATTTCAACCGATATATTAGTGGTTGCATTAAAAGGTGCCGACGAAGAATTGCGCGAAAAAATTTACAGCAATATGTCTTCACGCGCCGCCGATTTATTACGTGATGATCTAGAGGCATCTGGCCCCACTAAATTAAGTGATGTTGAAGCAGCACAAAAAGAAATTCTTTCAGTGGCTAGACGTATGGCCGAAGCGGGAGAAATTATTTTAGGTGGCTCAGGCGAAGAGATGCTTTGATATTAAGCAGTTTTTTGTTTGTTTTTGTTTTTTTGTTTTTTAATTTGTTTTTT
>DMZE01000221.1 GCA_003492055.1 Cellvibrionales bacterium | reverse complement strand
AGAAAGACAGGTAATAGAAAGACAAACAGCATAAAGAGTGAGAAAAGAACGACTGATGGATATGTTTGATCGAATTAAAATGACCAAAGATGATATTGCTGACTGGTGGGATAGCGGTTTTATCCCGCGTGCTATTGGCGGCTTTTTGGTGGTTTATATTCTTCTTTCTACGGTATTGGCCTTTATGTGGTCCAGTGAGCCAGAGCTATTTGATGTCGCTGAGCGTGCTGCGCAAATCACCGAAGAAGAGCAGCGCGCAACGGTAACCGGATCTGTCACCGCTATTGCCTTAATTGAAGTAGCCAGTACCTTATTAGATAAGCGCGGTGGTTTTTTATCTAACGATATTTTGCCGCCGGGAGTGTTGCTAGATAATATCCCTAGTTGGGAATTTGGTGTACTGGTGCAAGTGCGCGATCTTGCCCGCGTTATGCGAGAAAATTTTAGTCGTTCTCAGTCGCAATCTACCGAAGATATTGATTTAGCCATTGCCGAACCCAGATTCAATTTTGATAATCATAGCTGGATACTGCCGCGTTCTGAGGATGAATATCGCGAGGGTATTGAATATACACGCGGCTATTTATTACGTTTATCCGATTCTGATCAAAGTACCTCACAGTTTTATGCGCGGGCAGATAATTTAAATGCTTGGCTAGCAACGGTTGAAACTCGACTAGGGAGTTTATCGCAGCGGTTAAGTGCCAGCGTTGGGCAAAAACGCTTAAATGTTGACTTAGCTGGCGATACAGCGGCAGGGCAATCTACTGATTCACCACAAGAAGTTGAAATTAAAACACCTTGGAATAAAATTGATGATGTGCTTTTTGAAGCCAGAGGCACCACTTGGGCTTTAATCCATTTTTTAAAAGCCATCGAAATCGACTTTGCTGATGTGTTAGAAAAAAAGAATGCACGCGTAAGTGTGCAGCAAATTATTCGTGAGTTAGAATCGACGCAGCAGGCTATTTGGAGCCCCGTGGTATTAAACGGAAGTGGCTTTGGCTTGTTTGCTAATCACTCACTTGTTATGGCGTCCTATGTATCGAGAGCCAATGCCGGCATCATCGATTTAAGGGAATTGCTGTCGAAAGGCTAAAATTTGTACTGAATTATAAATATAATGCCCTTAAAGGCCTGTTTTACCACCCAATACTGGAACCGTTAGAATGTTCGGCTAGTATTAAACAATCATAATAAGCTAAATTATTTACCCAAAAACAAGAGTACTTAAAACGTGAATCATCAGACTGACGACACTCGCATTGACCAAATTATGGAATTGCTGCCACCGGTAGCCTTAATGGAGCGCTATCCACTTTCAGCAACGGCAGAAGCCACGGTAGTTGACTCGCGCCAAGCGATTCATAATATTTTAACAGACAAAGATGATCGTTTATTAGTGATTGTTGGCCCCTGTTCGATTCATGATACCAAGGCTGCCTTAGAGTATGCCGCGAAGCTTAAAACGTTGCGTGCGCAATATGCGGGTGAGTTAGAAGTAGTTATGCGCGTTTATTTTGAAAAGCCGCGTACAACAGTGGGTTGGAAAGGTTTGATTAATGACCCGCATATGGATGGCAGTTTTAAAATTAATGAAGGGCTACGAGTTGCTCGTGAATTGCTGTGTAATATAAATGATATGGGTTTGCCAACAGCGGGTGAATTTTTAGATGTTATATCACCGCAGTATGTTGCGGACTTAACCAGTTGGGGAGCCATTGGCGCGCGAACGACTGAGTCACAAGTGCATAGAGAATTATCATCGGGTCTGTCTTGTCCTGTTGGATTTAAAAATGGTACCAATGGCAGTATTCGAATTGCTATTGATGGTATTGGCGCAGCTAATAATCCCCACCATTTTTTATCGGTAACCAAATTCGGTCACTCCGCGATTATTGCGACTAAAGGCAACAAAGATTGTCATGTTATTTTACGCGGTGGTACCGAGCCTAATTATAGCGCTGAGCATGTTAATGGTGCTTCTGAGCAGTTGGCAGCGGCGGGCGTTAACAATAAGGTGATGGTTGATTTTAGTCATGCTAATAGTAGTAAGCAGTTTAAGCGTCAGATGGATGTGAGCACGGATGTTGCTGGTCAGATTTCTGGTGGTAATGCATCTTTGTTTGGTGTGATGATTGAGAGTCATTTGGTTGAGGGTCAACAGAAGGTTGTTGAGGGTCAGGCTTTGACTTATGGGCAGAGTATTACTGATGCTTGTATTGGTTGGGATGATACTGAGGTGACGTTGGCGCAGTTGGCTGAGGCGGTTGTTGCTCGACGTTCTGCTGGTTAATGTGATATTTTATTTGATGGGTTGCTTTTGAGTTTATTTTTGAGAGTAACTGTTAGGAAGAAGCCGCTATTATTAAGCGGCTTTTTTTTGGGTGATTTTTAGATTGAAAAGGGTGTTTTAGTTTTTTAAAGTTTAAGGTCGTCGGGGGTGGGCTGATAGCCGAAGTCTAGATATTTCAGTTCTACCTGATGGTATCGTTACATTCTGGTTGTTTACTTCTATCTTTTGAGTTTTAAAGTCAAGAGCGT
>DMZE01000124.1 GCA_003492055.1 Cellvibrionales bacterium | reverse complement strand
TATAATTTATGGATTTATTTATGAGTGATTTCTATCATCTGAATTTTAAACTTCCCAATGGGACTGACCAGCCTATTCAAGACTACCAAGATAAAGTGCTGCTTATTGTTAATACCGCTAGCAAGTGTGGTTTTACCCCACAGTTTGAAGGCTTAGAAAAGCTCAACAAACAGTATGCAGAAAAAGGTCTCGTCGTTCTTGGCTTTCCCTGTAATCAATTTGGTAAACAAGATCCTGGCTCAATGAGTGAAATTACAGAATTTTGTCAACTTAACTATGGCGTTAGCTTTACCATGGCTGAAAAAATTGAGGTTAATGGCGAGCATGCTCACCCTCTCTTTGAACATTTAAAATCGAATGCCAAAGGCCTATTAGGATCTAAACGTATTAAATGGAACTTCACTAAATTTTTAGTGAATAGAAAGGGAGAAGTGGTAAAACGATTTGCGCCTACAGCAAAGCCTGAAGCGATTGCTGCTGCAATTGAAGCACTTATTTAACGTAACTCAACATCACACGCGGTACAGTTTTTAGGTAAATAAATTAAACCTTCTTTACCGCGCGGTACCTGTCCGCAAGCAGGACAACGATACAATTTATCAATATTAAATATCCATAAAAGAAACAACGCAATAATCGGCACAAATGCTTCTTTGTAAATACCGAGCTCTTTTGCTTGATATAAGCCCAAACCAATCACCAACGCCATAATAAAATTGACGATATAAAAGCGCGTCGCTTTTTTCGCAAAGCGCTCTTTAACTTCTTGTGTGTCCATCTATTAAACATTCACCTTTTTTGAATATACAGTTTTATTGATTAACGATTAAAAACATTAGTATCGATAGCATTTTCGCTTTTCGCGACCACGCAAGATACGACTGAATCACCCGTTACATTCAAAGCGGTTCGCAACATATCAAGCAAACGATCTACACCAATAATTAATGCAATGCCTTCGACTGGCAAGCCCACTTGCTGTAACACAAGCGCTAATGTAATCAAACCCACCCCCGGCACGCCGGCAGTGCCTATAGATGCCAGTGTCGCCGTTAGAATAACGGTAAGATAACCCACTACACCAATATCAATTTGATAAGCCTGTGCAATAAATACGGTGGCAACCCCTTGCATAATTGCCGTGCCATCCATATTAATAGTTGCACCTAAAGGAACAGTAAATGAGGCGACCGAGTTTTTTACACCCATTTTTTCTTCAACCGTTTCTAAGGTAACGGGCATCGTCGCATTACTAGATGCAGTGGAAAAACCAAACATCATTATTGGCCGCATATGTTTTAAAAATCTGATAGGACTTAAGCCGGTGAATAATTTTAATATGCCGGTATAAATAACTGCGCCATGAAATAGCAGCGCCATAACCACTGTAATGAAATAAGCAAATAACTGCTGTATTAATTCGAAACCAGTCGCATAAAATATTTTCGCTAGTAAACAAAAAATACCATAGGGCGCTAACCGCATAAGTATCATTACCATTTCCATAATGACTTCATTCAACGACTCAAAGCTTTTTGCTATTTTTTCGCCAAACTCGCCAGAGCGTGATATTGCTATTCCAAATAATAAAGCAAAGACAATCACCTGTAACATATTGCCTTCGGCCATCGCTTTAATAGGGTTGCTAGGAATAATATTGATAAACACTTCTTTTAGAGGCGGAGCGTTATTCGCTTCATAACTCGCGTCGGTGGTCAGCTGACTATTAAATTGATCACCAGTACCAGGCTCTATAAGCAACGCAATACTGAGTGCAATCGTTATAGCAATTGCGGTAGTCATTAAATATAAGCCCACTGTTTTTGCAGCCATTACGCCCATATTCCCGTGACTGCCTAGACTAGCTGTACCACAGGTTAATGAAACGAACACCATGGGTACCACTAATAACTTTAAAGACGCGACAAAAATACTACCGACTACATCAAATAGACCCAAGAAAACAACCTGCTCTAGCCATACGTCATCCGCTGATGTTGGTAATAAATTAGCGATTGAGCCGAAAGCAATGCCGGCAGCCATGGCAGTAAATATTTTATTAGTAAGGGTCATCAACAAGCCTCATTGATAGGGTAAATTGTAAGGGTGACAATGGAATAACAGAATAATAAAGAAAGGCACAGGTAGAATGCTGTAAGCGTATAAAAAAATTTGCAATGAAACGCTCGTCACTTTTAATGCTGTTATTAAAAGTGACGAGCCAATCGATTAACTAATTGCAGTTAACTGTTCTTAGTTAACAGAAGCCTTAAGCGCTTTACCCGCTTTAAAGCCTACTGAGTTACTTGCTTTAATATCGATTTCTTCACCTGTTTGTGGGTTTTTGCCTTTACGTGCCGCGCGCGAACGACGGACGAAACTACCAAAACCAATTAAGCTAACGCTATCTTCGCGAGCAAGTGCCGCTGTAATTTCGTCAGTAATCGCAGTAACAACTTCATTAGCCTTTTCTTTTGAAATGTCGGCTTTATCAGCAACAATCGCTGCAAGTTCAGTCTTGTTCATATTTCATTCCTCGTCATTAATAAGCGTATATGTCATACGTGCTAAAACTGCCCCATAACAATGACAGCTATTTCAAAATGCCCGCTACGCTAAAATAGCTGGCAATTGTTTTTGTAGTGCCTGTTTCTCTTTTGTGCCCTGTCCTGTTAATGCAAAACCCAGTAACTGGCCTTTTGCATCTTTAAACTGAGCGATAACATTTTTATTATCGGCACTATCAATCTGTATTTCCCAACGTCCCTCAGCCTCTCGTGCAGGCGGAGCAACCACAATGGGACAAGCCGGCGTCTTAATCGTTACCGGCATGGCTGGGTATTCCACATTCGTCGGCGTACCCGTTAAAGTCTTTGCCAATGCCCTTGCCGCGGCCATTAATGGCGCTACATAGTAAAGTACATGGCCTTCGACCTCAGCGCAATCACCCAGAGTGTAAACATTCGCGGCGCTAGTTGCCATTAATCTATTCGCTTTGATGCCACGATTTACCGCAATTCCACTTTGTTGTGCAAGTTTTATACGAGGTCGGACGCCAATTGCCGAAATCACCAGATCTGCGGTCACTTCTAAGCCATTTGCCAAGGTCAGTAAAACGCCTTTTCCGCTTGCCTGCGTGTTAATCGATTCAGCCGTTGTACCAAAATGGAACTTAGCACCTTGTTCTTCAAGGGCCTGCTGCACTGCTCGCCCTGCTGGCTCAGGCAACAATGAGGCTAAATTATGAGCAAGCGGATCAACGGCTTCAACTTGAAAATCGCCATTGAGTAGATCATTCGTTATCTCTGAACCGATTAATCCGGCGCCAATAACACATATTTTTTTAGCATCCTTACTGATTAGCGTTTCCCTAAGCCGGCGATAATCCATTAAATCATTAATCGCATAAACACTGTCTAAACCGGTACCCGTTAATGGCGGATTAATCACCTCGGCACCCCAAGCCAATACTAGCGCTTTATACGGTGTCGACTTTGATGTGTTCACTTCCAGCGTTTGCTTATCCGTATTAATAGAAGTGACTTCGGTAAACGTCCAAATACTTGCCTGCAATTGCTCGGCCATTTGGCCCGCATTGGCCTGAGATAAATCATCGGCTGTCATCTCTCGAGTAAAACCAGTTGATAACATGGGCTTTGAATAACAGCAGCCATCATCGGTGGTAATCAATAAGAGTGACGTCACTTTATCTAGCTTACGAAATTCACGGGCTAAGTTATAACCTGCTAACCCTGTGCCAATAATAACTACTGGAGCATTAACTTCGGCACTGTTAATGACGGGCTCTATTTTTGCCTCGGGCTCTTCATTACTCACTGCGACCTCAACCATTTCGAAATCTTCTTTGCCGACACCGCATTCGGGGCAAAGCCAATCTTCGGGCACATCTTCCCAAGCTGTCCCCGGCGCAATGCCATCTTCTGGCCACCCTTTGGCTTCATCATAGAGCCAGCCGCAAACCAGACATTCCCATACTTTCATTTAATTAACCTCTTTATTATTTGGAATCATATCGACTAATAATGTGTCTCGCTATTTAGCCAAGCGACTTATCAAACGAATGGCGCTCTTTACTTGCAAGTTATGCCTCAATACCGCATTCTCATACTCAGTATTTATTATTTTATCGCCAACGGAAAGCCATCCATTGTACGACCAACAACCGATACGATTCCACCCACAAGGGCCCATTTGGCGCGACTTTCATACTCGCTTCGGCAATGCTTTGCCGACAGATAAGCGAGAGTGGTTACTCGATAGCACCTCTTTAACCCAGCGGCTCATCAAAGCCAGCAAGCATCATTTTTCGGTTCAAGTCCTTCGTCAGCAATGGGGCAACGCGACATTATCTGAATATGACTTATTAGGAAGCTCACCACGGTTACGCTGTCTTATTCGTGAAGTTTTATTATTAGGCCATGAACAACCCTGGGTATATGCGCGAAGTGTTATTCCCGTAAGCTCATTAACCGGCGAATTAAGGCATTTGCGACACCTTGATAATCGCCCCCTCGGGCAACTACTCTTTAATACACCAGGTATGCAGAGAAGCCCCTTTCAAATTGCCCGCATCTCAACAAGCGATTTACCCCTATACGCAACATCCCAACTCAATCTAAAGGAAGAGGGAGAGGATAAAAAAATTAAGCCAATACTTTGGGGCCGCCGATCTCGATTTGTGATTTATAATAAGCCCATATTGGTCGGTGAAGTTTTTTTGCCCGCTTTTAAACCTTAAACATAATTGTTAAATTTTTAATGAGTTTTATATGCTTGCGTTAACGCGTCGTCACATCACCTATTACTTACAGCTAATGCGTGTCGACAAACCTATTGGCTCTTACTTAGTTATGTGGCCCGGCTTATGGTCATTGTGGATAGCCGCTAAAGGCATACCTAATCCATTACTAATTATCGTTTTTATTATTGGCGCGTTTTTAATGCGCTCGGCAGGCTGTGTTATTAATGATTTTGCCGATAGAAATATAGATGGTCTTATTGAGCGCACCAAACAAAGACCGTTAGCGGCAGGGCTTGTAACGCCTAAAGAAGCCATTCAACTGTTTATATTGCTATGCGCCGCTGCTGCTTTATTACTGTTGTTTACTAATCGCTTAACAGTTTTATTAGCGTTTGTCGCGCTATTGCTTGCTGCGCTTTATCCGTTTACTAAGCGTTTTACGCATTTACCTCAAGTAGTTTTAGGCATGGCTTTTAGCTGTTCTATACCTATGGCTTTCGCTGCACAAACGAATACGCTTCCCGCTATTATTTTACCGCTGTACAGCGCTGTTATAGTTTGGGTTGTTGTTTATGACACATTTTATGCCATGGTCGATAGGGATGACGATTTGATTGCTGGAGTTAAATCTACCGCAATATTGTTTGGTCGTTATGATCGGCTTATCACTGCATTTTTACAGTGTGTTTTTATTGCCCTAATAATAAAAATAGGTCTATTACTCGAACTAGGCCGTATTTACTATGGCGCAATCTGTTTAACGGCCATAATGTTTATTTATCAACAATCACTTATTAGCCAACGCGATAAAATTAAATATTTTAGCGCTTTTTTAAATAATAATTATGTAGGCCTGGTTATTTTTATTGGGCTTGCTACTGATTATGCATTTCATATATCACTATAATCACGCCATCATTATAAATGCGTCATCTCCGGTAATATAAATGGAAGTCCGTTTTTACAAAGCTATTGAAGATATTGGCCAGTCGCTATGGAATAGCCTCTGCGGCATTGACTATCCCTTTATTCGCTATGAATTTTTGCATGCGCTAGAAACCGCTGGCAACAATGATTCTTCTATTGGCGCCGCCTGTACAAAAGAAAGCGGCTGGCAGCCATATCATGCCATTGTCTTTGACGGCGCAACAGCCGTTGCCGCTGCGCCACTGTATATAAAGTATCACTCCTATGGCGAATATATTTTTGAT
>DMZE01000091.1 GCA_003492055.1 Cellvibrionales bacterium | reverse complement strand
TAAACGATAGCTAAACGATAGCTAGGCGATGTCCATGTTGCTTAAGCCAATTTTCAGCATGATTCCTTTGCGGGTAAACGCTATCAACTAAATGCCAAAATTGCTTAGAGTGATTGGCATGGCGCAAATGGCAAACCTCATGAGCAATAATGTAATCAACAACAAACTGCGGTGCCAGCATTAATAGTGGGTTGTACTGTATGTTACCTTCACTGGTGCAGTGACCCCATTTGCTAGCGGTGCGCCTATAGCTAATTTTGTTGAGTTTGTTTAGGTTCATCTGCATAGCCAGTGCATGGGTTGCTTCTGACATGTAGCCTTCAGCTTCCGTTTTTATCCATTTTAAAAACAGTTGTGTGGCTTTTTCTTCTTGTAACTGTTCTGCCGATAATGCGGTTTCTGTCATGATGCTCGGAGGGATAATAATCCATAAAATTGAGTCTTCAACGCTGATGCTGGCGCGTTTAACTTTTTTACCGCTTAAGCGAGAATGACTGCTGATACGAATAGCGAGTGTGTCGCCTAGTAATGGCAGTATCGCGCCATCAGTAATTCGGTAGATATCTTGTAATTGCAGTTTTTGCAAAGAGACTTGTTTGCTAATCCACGATCGCTTTTCTTCAAGGCAATCAGTAATCCAATACTTGGGTGCTTTGAGCGGCGCGCGAACTTCAACGATGCCACGGCGAACTGAAATACCTAAGGTGCGACGGCGACTTCGGATGAGTTTGTAGCTGAGTACTTCCTCAAGATTATTATTAATGGTTACTTCAGTCATAATCGTTACGAGTTGTAGTCTTTGTTACTGGATTCTTTGTGAATGGGCTCTTTTATAACAGGTACTCTGTGAACCTGTAATTGAACCGTTTCGACCTGTTCGCCAAGGGTGATAACGTTTCCTTTATAGCGTTCATCGCCTGTTGACGTGAATTCAAATTGATAGTTACGCCAAATACGCAGCCGGTTGTCACTATCACGCTTCAACCAAACACGATGGATGCCAACGCTTTGGTCTAGCAATTGTACATTGAGTTCGTCGGAGTGTGATCTGGCTGCATTTAAAGCAATTTCTCTAACGTGCAGTTCAGAAAAGAAGTACATAGCCGCAGCGAAGCCGGCTAATAAAATAAAGATATGTGAGAAGCTTAAACTCATGATTAACTCATTGGTTCTAGTAATGGAAATAGCTAAGCGTTGGGCTTATTCTTTGGCGACTGCTCAGTCGCTAAGGTACTATTTGAGGATATAGTGTATTTAAGCTAATTGCGAACAGCAAGGATAGAAAGCCTTGGCGGCCACAGCTTAAGCGAGTATCGTTAAATATACCCAATAGAATAAACAGTTATGACTCTAATCTGGTTTATCATTGATGCCATGGGTTTGAATGGCATTGTCTTAAGCGCTTACAAACTAAGCATTTTATAAAGTTGTGCGAGTAAGCTGCATGCCGATAAGTGCGCTGTTAATAATAATTTTGACTGGAGGTGATTTATGAGTGATCAACTCGCTGAGATTCCTTTTTCATCGATGGAGAGTGGGGCTGCATTGCTGCTTAAAACCGCAGAGCGGTTATTTGCTGAGCATGGTTTGGAAGCGGTTTCTACTCGTATGATTGCTCGTGAAGCGGGTCAAAAAAATCCTTCTGCTTTGCAATACCATTTTGGTAATCGAGATGGCTTAATCGAGGCGATATTAAACTATCGTTTAACGCCGATTAATCAAGAGCGTTTAAGGCGTTTAGATGCTTTGCAGCATCGTGGTGATGTGGTTACGGTAAAGCGACTAACGGAGGTCTTTGTTGAGCCTTTTGCTGAAGAGCTTCTCAAGCCTGTTGAGGACACGAGCTATGTGTCACTGTTAGCCCAGCTTTATGCCTACCAACCTGGTCGTGATTTGTTTCAAAAAAATCGCGAAAGAAACCGTGCTATGTTTGAGCTCACATCATTAATGATTAAGGCATTAAAGCCGTTACCTCTGGCCGTTATTCACTTTCGATTACAGTTAATGGGTCGTCAATCTATGACGGCCATTGCTGAGTGGGATGAAGCACGTAGAAATCAATCGATTGACTTGGATGCGAAATCATTGCGCTGGCGTACGGATAATTTAATTGATTTTATTGTGGGTGGCTTACAAGCACAGGTGTCTAGTCGCTATTAGTTATCGTTATTAGTTATCGCTATTAGTTAGTCGTTTTTCATTCGTTTTTTATTATTTGGAGTTTTTTTTGAAAATAGCATTGTTGTTAACGGGTAATGAATTAATGACCGGTGATACGGTTGATTCTAACTCCGCTATGATTGCCCAATCGCTTGCTGTGCAGGGCTTTGATGTCGCGCATAAAGTAACAGTGGGTGACGATATTGATTTAATTGTTGCCGAGCTCGATAAGCTAGCGGCTCTGTATCCTGCCATCATTATTAATGGTGGCTTAGGCCCAACGATAGATGATCTTACGTCAGAAGCGCTATCTCTTCTTACTGGTGAGCCCTTAGTTGAAAATACCCAAGCACTCACTCATGTGAATGAATGGTGTGAGCGGCGGGGTGTTGCCGCCAATGNNCCAATGCTGCCAACCTCAAGCAAACATTATTGCCGGCTAGCGCAACTGTATTGGCTAATCCTGTGGGTAGTGCTGTAGGTATAGCGTTGCGATATAGAGACTGTTTGTTGCTGTGTACTCCCGGTGTGCCGCCAGAATTAGCCGCTATGTTAAAGGGTTCTGTATTGTCTGAGCTACAAGTGAGTTTTCCCGATGCTTCGGCACGTTTAGTGCGGCGCTTAAAATTATTTGGTATGGGCGAGTCATCGCTGCAGCAAATAATTGCGGATCAATGTCCTCATTGGCCGAGTGAAGTCGTAGTGGGTTTTCGTGCGGGTGCTCCGCTGTTAGAGCTTAAACTAGAAATAGAAGATCAAGCCCATTTGCCTTTGCGAGATCAATGCGAAGTGGAATTAAGAAAAGTAGTGGGTGACTTTATTGTCGGTGAAAATGATGACACATTAGGT
>DMZE01000208.1 GCA_003492055.1 Cellvibrionales bacterium | reverse complement strand
TAATCCTTCCGCCCCAGCCATATTTAAAAAATGAGTGAAGAGTAAGATTTCACTGATACATTTAGTAAAAAACATACACGAATAAAGCCAGCCCAATAGCGCATTTCTTATTTAATCAATTCCGGGGATCTCCAGTGTCTAAAAACCTGATGTTATTTAGCGGTAATGCCAACCCAGAATTAGCGGCAAAAGTTGCTGCCGAGCTCAGCTTAAAATTGGGCAATGCTGACGTTAAGAAGTTTAGCGATGGCGAAATCAACGTCGAAATTCTTGAGAACGTACGCGGTAAGGACGTCTTTATTGTTCAATCTACCTGCGCGCCAACTAACGACAACTTAATGGAATTGCTGGTATTGGTCGATGCTGTTAGACGCGCATCCGCTGTTCGTATTACCGCCGTTGTCCCTTACTTTGGCTACGCACGACAAGATCGTCGCGTTCGTTCAGCACGTGTGCCAATTACTGCAAAAGTAGTTGCCGACATGATGGTTCGCGTGGGTGTTGACCGCGTATTAACTGTCGACTTGCATGCAGAACAAATTCAGGGCTTCTTCGATTGCCCAGTAGATAATGTTTACGGCTCACCTATTCTACTAAAAGATATTGAAAAGCAGCGCTACCCAGATCTAATGGTTGTATCACCGGATGTTGGCGGTGTGGTAAGAGCGCGCGCTATAGCAAAACAGTTAGATACCGAGCTTGCGATTATCGATAAACGTCGCCCACAAGCGAACGTTGCTGAAGTAATGAACATTATCGGTGATGTATCGGGTAAAACATGCCTACTCGTTGATGATATCGTCGACACTGCCGGCACGCTTTGTACCGCTGCATCTGCATTAAAAGAACAAGGCGCTGAAAAAGTTATCGCCTATTGCACACACCCTGTTTTATCGGGTCCAGCCATTGATCGCATTAGCGCATCGAATCTTGATGAATTGGTCGTAACCGATACTATTCCATTGTCAGAAGCAGCTATAGCTAGCGGCCGCATCCGTCAATTATCAATGGCCAGCATGCTTGCTGAATCCATTAGACGTGTCAGCAATGAAGAATCGATTAGTGCGATGTTTAGATAGTCCGTTTTCGGCCCATCCAACTTCGTACTAATTATAACCGTCAGAACATTTTTTATATTATGTCTCTGACATTTAAAAACCCAACGAACCATCCGGTCGCAGGAACTCGTTGATAACAGACTGAGGTAATTATTATGTCTGAAGCATTTGTATTAGAAGCACAAAGTCGAAATGACGCAGGGAAAGGTTCGAGCCGCCGCCTACGTCGTCTTGAAAATAAAGTTCCAGCTATTGTTTATGGTGGCACTGCTGATCCTGTTAGCATTTCTTTAGAACACAATCCCTTTTGGCATCAATTGCAAAATGAAGCGTTCTTCTCGCACATCATTACTTTAAAAGTTGACGGTAAAGCACAAGACGTTTTATTAAAAGATTTGCAACGTCATCCAGCTAAAGACATTATCATGCACGCTGACTTTTTGCGCGTAGATAAGAACCAAGCAATTGTCGTTCAAGTTCCGCTTCACTTTATTAATGAAGACAGTAGCACTGGCGTCAAAATGCAAGGTGGACGTGTATCCCACCAAGCTAACGAAATCGAAATCCGTTGTTTACCAGGCCTATTACCTGAGTATATCGAAGTTGATATGGCAGAAGTTGAAGTAGGTCAAACAGTGCATTTATCTGATGTTAAGCTACCTGAAGGCGTTGAAAGCGTTGCATTAAGTCATGGCGAAGAACATGATTTAGCGATTGCTAACATTGCAGTTGTTAAAGGCGGCTCTGATGAAGAAGAAGAAGAAAGCGAAGCTACTCCTGATGCTGAAGGTGATAGCGCAGAATCAAAAGACTAGACTCTGTCAGATGAAATCATCAGCCACTGTGCTGATGATTTCATCATTTCTTTTTAAATATCAGGCTAACGCTTTTACTTAGCTTTTAATACCGTTTTAGCGTCACCTAAGCAGCATGTTTTTTATTTCACTAATTCAACCCGACGCAGAGCCAATTTGGTTTGAGTGCATCGCATGAATGATATTACGCCAGTACGCTTAATTGTTGGGCTCGGCAATCCAGGTAACGAATACTCCCAGACACGTCACAACGCTGGCTTTTGGCTAGTAGATGAAGTGCTGCGTCGATTTTCTTCTGGCGTCACACTCACAGAAGAAAGCAAATTTCATGGTCATACCGGTCAAATATTAATTGGTAGTCAAATGTGTCGGCTGTTAATGCCCAATACTTTTATGAATCGTAGCGGCTTATCGGTGGCTTCATTAGCGAATTTTTATAAAATTGAACCCGAAGCCATATTAGTGGCGCACGATGAACTCGATATTGCGCCCGGCACCGTGAGATTAAAAGTAGGCGGCGGCCATGGCGGTCACAATGGCTTGCGCGACATTATTAGCAGCCTTGGCAATCAAAAACAATTTGGTCGCTTACGCATTGGTATTGGCCATCCAGGCAGCGCCAAACAAGTCAGTAATTTTGTATTAAAAAAAGCACCTGCCACCGAACATCAGTGGATAGAAGATAGCGTTAGGGAAGCGGCCTCCAACATGGAAGCCATTGTTAAAGGTGACTGGCAAAAAGTGATGAACCAAATGCACAGCTTTAACGCGGCAGACGAAACATAATAGTCTATTAGATCTCGCTGTTAATTTAACACAGTCGTCTCTTAGTCATAACAGCCCACAGGGCTAACAACAATTTTAGCGAGTCACAAAATATGGGATTTAACTGCGGCATTGTCGGCCTACCTAACGTCGGCAAATCGACACTTTTTAACGCCCTAACCAAAGCGGGAATTGATGCGGAAAACTTTCCTTTTTGCACCATAGAGCCTAACACTGGCATTGTGCCTGTACCCGATCCACGCATGGATAAACTTGCCGAGTTTGTTAATCCAGAAAAAGTAATTGCCACCACCATGGAGTTTGTTGATATTGCGGGCCTTGTTGCCGGCGCATCAAAAGGCGAAGGTTTGGGCAACCAATTTTTAGGTAATATCCGCGAAACCGATGCCATTGCGCATGTGGTTCGCTGCTTTGATGATGAAAATGTTATTCACGTTGAAGGTACCATTGATCCTGCTGCTGATATTGAAGTCATTAACACTGAATTAGCGTTAGCCGATTTAGACAGCATAGAAAAAGCCTTACACCGCTACACCAAAGCTGCCAAAGGCCGTGATGGTGATGCAATTGTTATGCAGGCATTAATCGAAAAAATTCATCCGCATCTTGATCAGGCCTTACCGCTAAGATCATTTGAGTTAACAGAAGATGAGCTAACGCTGCTTAAGCCTTTGAGCCTGCTTACACTCAAACCCACCATGTACATTGCCAATGTTGATGAAGAAGGTTTTGAGAACAACCCTTATCTCGATAAAGTCCGAGAGATTGCCGCAAGTGAATCTGCAGTGGTCGTTTCTATATGCAACAAGCTTGAATCTGAGATTGCCGAACTTGAAGATGAAGAGCGTGTAGAGTTTTTAGAAGAGCTTGGCATGGAAGAAGCTGGCTTAGATCGCGTTATTCGCGCCGGATACGATCTGTTAGGGCTGCACACCTACTTCACAGCGGGCGTAAAAGAAGTACGTGCATGGACTATTCCGATTGCCTCAAAAGCGCCTCAGGCGGCCGGTAAGATCCACACAGACTTTGAGAAAGGCTTTATTCGTGCCGAAGTGATTGGCTATGATGATTATGTAGCCTGTAAAGGTGAGCAAGGTGCTAAAGATGCGGGTAAATGGCGCTTAGAAGGCAAAGAATATACAGTTTTAGACGGTGACGTTGTTCACTTTAGATTTAACGTATAAGGCAGGATTCAATAAAATGCCCAGAAAGGTCTACTGGGCTTGACAAAAAAGCGGTCAATCGGGAGAATGCGCCTCCCTCGACATAGCAGTAGCGTTGTTTAGGTATTGATAGAAATGGCAAGGTAGCTCAGCTGGTTAGAGCACATCACTCATAAT
>DMZE01000126.1 GCA_003492055.1 Cellvibrionales bacterium | reverse complement strand
ACATAATATACATTATGCGCATAGTTATGCATTACTTGTTAGAGGCCCAGCCTTCTATCTTTCATGTGAATCTCCTTATTAAAGTTAATTATCAGGCCAATAATTTCCTAATTAGCGCTATCTTGCTGCTCTCTGAGATTAAAAAAGGTATTATCCGTAAGTTATTGAATTTTAAATAATCGACGCTATTCTTTAGCTATAGACTTTGATTGGCTTTGTGGCCTTTAGATCGTGTTATCCAATACTGAGAACAGTAACATTGAAAGCTTTGACCAATAATTTATTTTCCGTTGCGAGCTACGGTCAGATTGCCGCTAAGATTTTGACTGTAAAGTTGCTAGCTGGCCTGTGCGTTTTCGCAGCTATGCTCGTGACGCTTGATGTTTACGCCCAAACTCAGGCTCAGATTAAAGCTACGCAACCTTCTGCTGATTCAGCCGATGTCCGTATCAACATGAATAACGCTGAAATTCGCTCGGTTATTCAATGGGTCGCTGAAAAAACCAATAAAAACTTTATTATTGATCCTCGTGTTAAAGGCCGTATTTCGGTTCTTTCTAATCAACCCATGTCTATGGATCAAGCTTATCAAGTATTCTTAACGGCGCTCGATGTATACGGTTTTGCGGCTGTCGAGTCTGGTAACAACGTCAAAATAATACCTAACGCGCAAGCACGCTCTGCGGGCTTACCGATTGTTGAAACTTTTAATAACCCCGAAGCTGATAACTCAGAACTCGTGCTACATGTTATTAAAGTGAATAATATTTCTGCTAATGAGGTTGTCACCATATTGCGACCGTTAGTGCCTCAGACTGGTCATTTAGGCGCTTTTCCTAGCAGTAATAGCGTTATCATTGCCGATAGAGCCAATAATATTAATCGCCTATCTAAACTCGTTAGTTATATTGATAGCACGGGTGATCTTGATATTGAAGTTATTCAATTAACGCATGCAACTGCTGATGATGTTGTCAGTGTGCTTCAGCCACTATTAAAAACCGGCAAAGCGGCCTCTGATGTTACTGGCATTAACTTTGCCACTGACGCTCGCTCTAACAGTATTTTAATGACGGGTAATGAAGATAAGCGCGCCCTCGTTCGTGATTTGATTGACAGTCTTGATAGACCCTTGCAAGGTACCGGCAATACCAAAGTCGTTTTTCTAAATTATATAGATGCTGATGAGATTAAGCCTATTCTTGATGGCATGACGGGCTCGATAAGCAAAGATGAAAAAAATGTTTCTTTAGTGGATGCGGATATTAATATCCAATCATCAGAAACCAATAATGCATTAATTATTACCGCCCCTCCTTCTATACTTGAATCGATAGAAACCGTTATTACTGAGCTCGACGTTAAGCGCTCTCAAGTTATGATTGAGGCGATTATCGTTGAGGTTACCGATAGCTTTTCTAATACACTGGAGATTCTTTGGGGTACTTCACCAACACTTAGCGGCGGCGTTAGCAGTGCTAATCTATTGGGCTCAACGACATCGACACTTGCTGTTAGTGATAATCCAGGTGCTGCATTGGTTCAGTCTGGTTTGAACTGGGGTTTCTTTAGAAACGGAAGCTTACGCTCCCTACTCCACGCCGTAGCCAGTGATAACAACAATAATGTGTTATCTACGCCGTCTATTATTACGATTGATAACGAAGAAGCTGAAATACTTGTGGGTAGTAACGTGCCTTTTGTTACTGGCAGTCAAACATCAGCCGCAACATCAACGAACAATCCGTTTAGAACAATTCAGCGCGAAGATATTGGTATTACCCTTAAAATAACGCCTAAAGTGAGCAAGCAAAGAACTATTACACTGGCAGTTGAGCAAGAGGTTGAATCCGTTCGTGAAGAGCAAATATCTGCGGCGCAAGATTTAATTACCGATAAGCGTAGCATTAAAACGAATGTGCTCGTTGATGATGGCACTATTTTAGTCCTCGGTGGATTAATTGAAGATCGCACAACGAGAAACCAAACAAAAGTACCTTTACTAGGTGACATTCCATTGCTCGGTCGATTTTTTAGTAGTGATACGAAAACGACGAGAAAGCAAAACTTAATGGTTTTTATTAAAACAACTATTATTGATGACTTAAGTCTTGCTGAGAAGAAAACGCGCGAAAGTTATAACGATATACGCGACAAACAAAAAGGTTTAGGTAATCGCAAAGAGAAGCTAACACTGCCTGATTTTGAATCTCAAAAGCCAGCTGATAAAGCTGCCGTCAATTAAAATTCACTCATCGGGCGACAGTAATTAATACCCTCAAAATAAAAAACTACGTTGACTTAAAATCGCGTCTTGATCAATTTGTCGAGAGCCATCTGCCATTAGGTCGGGCTATGGGTCTTGAGGTTAGTCATTATGATGGTCAGTCTCTTTCGCTAACCGCGCCGCTAAATTTGAATGATAACGATAAAGGAACTGCTTTTGGCGGAAGCCTATATTGTGCGGCAGTTATGGCGGGATGGGGTTATTTTTATTTGCGGTGCCTGCAATATAATCTTAACGAGGGCGCGCCTAATATTGTTATCTCTAAATCTGATATTGAATATTTGGCGCCGGTAGATACAAGTATTATTACAGCTACTTGCAGTGATGCTGATCCAGTAATATGGGATGGTTTCTTAAGCCGTTACCAAGAGCGAGGCAAGGCAAAGGTACAGCTGTCTGCTACGATTATGGCCAACATAGATGGTGTAGAAAAAGCAGCCGTTAAGTTTACGGGCACTTTCGCTCTCATTGGTTTTACAAGCCCTACTCCCATTATTTAAAAAAAATCCTAACTTAAAACACCATTCACATAACTTACTCTTCGGTACTGC
>DMZE01000219.1 GCA_003492055.1 Cellvibrionales bacterium | reverse complement strand
CAATTTCGCCGCAGGTAATTGACTAAGTATACTATTGTTAGCGGCTGCAACCGTGTCACCTTGACTAATTTTTACACTGTTACTCGCTAAGCGTAAAAAACCGTCTAAAAAATCGGGTAACTGTGATGCATCAATGTTTTTAGCAATATCTTGAGCGGTTTCCCGACCACTGAAAAATGCATCTAACCGCGACATATCCAATTGTGTATCGACACCGCCATTTAGTAACGTGTAAACCCGTCCAGGAAAACCACGTCCCTTTTCAATGGCCTGTTGAATAGCGTCTTTGGTAAAATCATCAGCTAACCAATGGATAATTTCATCTTGCGCCGGAATCGCAAAACTCAACCGCTGACAACGCGAGATAATGGTAGGTAGTATTTTACTGGCATGATGAGCAACCAATAAAAAATAAGTATTAGCTGGCGGCTCTTCTAAAATTTTAAGTAAGGCATTCGCTGCATTTTCATTCATCTGTTCTGCAGGACTAATAACACAGACTTTATTCCCCCCTTGCTGGGCGGTTTGCTGTAATCGAGCTTGTACCTGCCGAATGGTATCGACACGTAATACTTTACGCGGCTCTTCGGGCTCGACATTAATCCAATCGGGATGAGTGCCGGCAACACATAGCTGACACGATTTACACTTTGAACAAGCAACTCCATTCAGTGGTGATAAACATAATAAAAACTGAGCAAACTCACGGGCAAAATGCGTTTTCTCTACATATTGCGGACCAACCAAAATCAGCGCATGCGGCAATCGCTGTTCTTGATAAGCCAAAACCAAATGCGCCGCTTCTGTCTGATGCCAAGGCCTAAAACCTCGGGGGCCATCACAGCAAATGGCGTTGAGTTGTTCATTATTATTTGATGCCATGAACGACTAATCCTGAAATAACGGTACATTATCAAGCACGGCTTGAAGATCGGCCTGAACTTCAGGCAGTGTTTGCGAAGCATCAATTAAGCGATAACGATCGGCATCTGAGGCCGCCCGCTGGTGATAGGCATCACGTACCCGCTGAAAAAATGCAGCTTGTTCAACTTCAAATCGATCAAGCTCACCGCGACCTCTCACTCGCTCGGCACTTAACTCTACCGGCACATCAAGAATAATAGTTAAATCAGGTTTTAAATCTCCTTGTACAAACTGCTCTAACAATTCAACTTTGTCGCCACCTAATTGACGACCTTCGCCTTGATAAGCATAAGTAGCATCGGTAAAGCGATCACTCAACACCCATTCACCATTTGCCAGAGCCGGCTTAATCACTTCTTCAATATGTTGAGCACGCGCTGCAAAGATGAGTAACAATTCGCACATAGGATGTAAGGGTTCATCGTGATGGCATAGCAATACTTCACGTATTTTTTCGGCCACTTCAGTACCGCCTGGCTCGCGAGTCACTCGGTATTTAATTTTTTGTTTGTCAAAGAACTCACAAATATAAGCCAAGTTAGTAGACTTGCCCGCCCCTTCCATCCCTTCAAGGGTAATAAATTTGGCTGATTCTTTTAACATTATTTACTGACTTCCAATGACAATATTGAATTAACCGGCATCACTTTTAATGGCTGCCGGTGCCGAACGATAATTCGCTCGACGCTGTTTAATTTGATACTTACGCACGGCCGCTTGATGCTCTTTTAATGTCGCCGAAAAATAATGGCTACCATCACCTTTAGCAACAAAATAAAGCGCATCACCATCAAGCGGATGTAATGCCGCATGTATTGCTGCACGACCCGGCATCGCTATAGGGGTTGGCGGCAAACCATGGCGCGTATAGGTGTTGTAGGCAGTATCGCGCTTTAAGTCTGCTCTACGTAAGTTACCGTTATATTTTGCACCCATCCCATAAATAACACTAGGATCGGTTTGTAAACGCATGCGTTTTTGCAAACGCCTTACAAATACCCCTGCAATTTGCGGCCGCTCATAAGCCACGCCTGTCTCTTTTTCAATCAATGAAGCCATAATTAATGCTTCATAGGCCGATTGATAGGGCAGACCTTGATCTCGAGCAGACCATTCTTCGGCTAACACTTCAATCATAGCAAGATGCGCCCTTAGCAGTATACTGCTAGCGCTATCTCCTCTACTGTAAAAATAGGTATTAGGTAAAAACCAACCTTCTGGATGAGTACTCGCGCCCATTAAACCGATTGCCGATGGCATAAGCATATCCATCATAACTTGCGGAGAAGTATCAAATGTACGACCTTCTTGCTCCAAAGCAATAAACTCAAGCGTATCGTTAGAGGGCAATCGCATTAACATCTGCAAGGCATTGTCACCTTCAACAAACGTGACTTTATATTGCAATGAAACACCGCTACCCAGTATGTCAATAATTTGAGCCGGTGAAGAGAAGGCAGGAAAGCGATACTCACCTACTTTTAATAAGAAATCAGGCTCAAAAAAACGCACCCATAAGGTCGTTAACAGCGGTCGATCTAAAATATTCTTTGCGGACAAATCATTCGCAACCGCATTAAATCCTGTACCTGAGACAACCGTATATAACTGCGGCTCGGTTAAATGTTTAAGGGGCGAATGCCAATAAGAAATAACCAGTTTGTTAGTCACAAACATCAAAATCAATAGGATGACAAGCAAGATAGAAAGTGTTTTTATTAATTTCATATTACTCTCCTCGCTTATTGAACTACTCAGTCATTAAAAAACTACTAACGCTTCATACTGCTATTAACCGCCTCTTGAAGCGTTATTAAAGTATTGCTCTCTGGCCAACGATGAAGGCTTCCATCTGCCGTTCGACAAGCATTCGCTATCATTAAGCCTCGTACCGAGTTCGTTAATATAACGCCATCACTCTTAAACAGACGCTCTAACGAAATAGTGGCTTCACTAACAGGGATATCAAACTGATTCATCACATGCTCACGCATGACACCCGCAACACCGCAATCAATAATCGGCGGAGTCACTAACTGACCCGCTTCTAAAATAAAAACATTCGCAGAGGTTGTCTCAACAACATTACCGGCCTGATCTAACATTAAGCCATCATCAAAGCCTTCGCGCTCAACTTCTTTTTTAGCCAATACTTGCTCTAAACGATTGCAATGCTTAATGCCTGCCAACGCAGGCTGAGAGCCTAATCGAGTGTCACAAACCATAAGCTGCACAGACGATGCATCACTCAAGGTATTATTCAAGGCATTACTCAACGTATCACTCAATAAATAAGGCTTAAGCAAAGCGAGACGGTTAATAGACAAATTGCTGCTGCCATAACCAAAGACAGAAGATCCGCGACTAATAACGAGTTTAAGTATATAACTTGAAGATGAGCTAGAAGAAAGCTGTGATAGCGCTATATTAATATCCGCTTGAATCAGTTCGCCGGAACACTCAATACCCAGCCGCTCTAGACCAACAGATAAACGGTGTAAATGACGATCTAACAAATGAACTTGGCCGCCAGTGACAAGCATGGTTTCAAAAACACCATCACCAAAGGTATTTGAACGATCTAATAAAAAATCAGACGCTGAGGCAACGCTAGTAGACTCTACTGGTGAAGCAATTAACTCACCATTAAACCAAGCATAAAGCGTTGCCGTCATACTCTATACTCGATTGAATATCACAGTACCGTTAGTACCACCAAAGCCAAAGGAATTAGACATGGCAATATCAATGGTTTTTTCTTGCGCGTTATGAGGCACGTAATTGAGATTACAACCTTCCGCCGGATTATCAAGGTTAATGGTGGGCGGAGCCACGCCATCTCTTATTGATAATACGCAAAACACCGCCTCTATCGCACCAGCCGCACCTAATAAATGGCCAACCATCGATTTTGTTGAACTCACCGCCACTTCATGTGCCGCCGCACCAAACACCGACTCAACCGCTATTGATTCGGCTAAATCACCCGCATTGGTCGATGTGCCATGAGCATTAATATAATCAACTTGATCTGGATTTATTTGCGCGTCCTTTAAAGCATTTTCCATAGCTCTGAGTGCCCCCCTTCCATTGGGTGAGGTCATGTGAAAAGCATCTCCTGTTAAGCCATAACCTGCAACTTCTGCATATATTTTAGCTCCGCGCTTGATAGCATGTTCATATTCTTCTAAAACAACAATTCCAGCGCCTTC
>DMZE01000260.1 GCA_003492055.1 Cellvibrionales bacterium | reverse complement strand
ATTCATCATTAGATAGTCAGGCAACTGTTTTATATCGGCATGGTGTAGAGCTGCAGTTGCAGGGTAGTTACTTAGCAACATTAGCTTACCTTAAACAATTGGAATCCTTAGAGTGGCGTTTTGAATGGGATGCATTGCTATTTGATATTCAAGATTACCCTGTGGGTATGGTGACGCTAGAAGTGTATACCTATAGTACAGAGAGGGATTGGATTGGTGTTTAAGCGCATAAAAATGGCGATATGCTTGGGGCTATCTGTAGTTTGTTACATGACCTACGCCGTAGAAATGAATGACCCAACTAAGCCAAGTACTTATCGTGAAACGGTAGCGCCTAACAAGAAATTTTATCGACTTGAATCGGTTTTGTTAGGCCATGATAGAAAGCTTGCCATTATTAATGGGCTCTCTTTTAGCGAGGGCGACAATCATAAACTCGGTAAGGTGATTGCAATTAATAGTGATCATGTTGTCCTGCAAGGAAGCAAGCGTCATATCTTAAAGCTCGTTACTTTATCTGTTAAAAAAAACGTGGATGAAAAATGATATTCTCCTTGCGTAATAAAAGGTGTTTTTTGAGCATAGTGTTAATCGCATTATGTAGCTGTCAAAGCGTGTCGTCTAATAAGGCTTCTCAGACTACCGCCGGAAGTTATTCAGGGTTATCGATGAGTGATGAGCCCGTTACCGATATGAAAACAATATTGGAAGACGCTAAACGAAATGCCAATATAACTCGGCAAGGCATTACAGCGCCAAATAATGTGATACAAAGTTTATTGCCACCTTTAATTCCCTCTGAAAAAGCAGTGCCACTGGAATCGAGATTCGATATCAACGTAAAAGCGGTTAATGCACAGTCACTTTTTTTTGGTCTAGTTAAAGATACCCAGTACAACATGGTAGTGCACCCAGAGGTCAAAGGTGTCATTAGTCTTAATTTACAAAACGTGACAGTGCCAGAGGTGTTGTCGGTTATTAATGATGTTTATGGCTATCCCGTTAAGCGAAACGGGCGCATGTATCAAATATTACCGGCCGGTATACGAACAGAAGTATTTAAGGTGAATTATTTAAATATTCGCAGACAGGGTTTATCAGAAACAAGAGTGTCGAGTGGGAGCGTGAGTGCCACAGAATCTAATAATAGCAATAATAGTTCGGGCACAAATTCCATTGATGATGACCAAAGCAATCGGTCACAGGGCGGCCGCTTAGTGGGCACACATATTGTTACCGCTGGTCAATCTGATTTTTGGGGAGAGTTAAAACAAAACCTAGTTATGTTGATTGGCGAGGGTGATGACCGTCGCGTTATTGTCACGCCGCAGTCAGGCATAATTATTGTGCGAGCGCTACCCGCTGAAATAAAAGTCGTAAAAGAATATTTACTAGCCGCGGAATTAATTATGAAGCGACAAGTTATTCTTGAGGCAAAAATTTTAGAAGTTACTTTAAATGATGATTTCCAATCAGGAATTAACTGGACAGCTATTGGCAATCCTAGCGCAGGAAAAACGATTATAGCTTCGCAGGGCGGGGCAACAGTTGCTAATGCTGGAGGCCAAAATTTAATTGCTATTCCTGGTGCAACGGGAATAAGAAGTGCCAATAGTGCAACGGGCATATTCGGATTAACGTTAAGCCTTAATGATTTTACCGGCATTATTGATTTGTTAGAGACACAAGGGACAGTTCAAGTACTGTCTAGTCCGCGGATTTCGACGGTAAATAATCAAAAGGCGGTTATAAAAGTTGGTACAGATGAGTTTTTTGTCACAGAGGTTACTAACAATGTAACCAGCTCGGCTAGTGGTCCTGCAGTTAGTTCGCCGAGTGTAGAGTTAACGCCTTTCTTTTCGGGTATTGCCCTCGATGTAACCCCGCAAATAGGCGAAGACAATTCCATCGTATTGCATGTCCATCCAACGGTAAGCGAGGTTGTTGAACAGCAGCGTTCATTTACTGTGGGTGATCAGCCGTTTCAATTACCGCTAGCGCAAAGCAGCATTCGTGAGTCCGATAGTATTATCTATGCGCAAAGTGATCAGGTTGTCGTGATTGGAGGCTTAATTCAAAACGTTTCAAAAGCATCTAATGCAGCCACGCCTTGGGCCAGTAAAATACCCATAATAGGCCATGCGTTTAAGCAAAAAGATCAGCGTAGCACCAAGCGTGAGTTAGTTATTTTACTGCGGCCACGGGTGTTTTCAGACAGTGTTAATGCTGAGGTGATTAATGACAGTTTAGAGCGTTTCTCCACCTTTCAATCCACTATTACAAAAAGTCAGTAGTCGGGGATCACCGTGTACGAAAAACATTTTGGCCTACGTGAGCTACCGTTTTGTTTAACGCCTGATACTCAATTTTATTTGAACGCTAGCTGGCATGCCGAGGCCAGTACAGTTTTGGATATCTGCATAAATCAGGGCGAAGGATTTTTGAAAATTGTGGGTGAAGTGGGTACAGGTAAAACCATGCTTTGTCGGCGTTTACTGGCGTCTCTAGAATCGGAATATGTGCCTATTTATATTCCTAATCCTTATTTATCACCAGAAGGATTATTTCATGCTATTGCCTATGAGCTAGGTATTCATTTAAATCAAGCTAATTCACATATTGTTTTAAAGGTCATTGAAGAGGAATTAGTGCAATTAGCGGTGCTTGGTCAAAAAGCCATATTAATTGTTGATGAGGCGCAATCGATGCCGGCGGAAACCTTAGAGGCATTGCGCTTAGTGACGAACCTTGAAACAGAAAAATTTAAATTATTACAGGTAGTGTTATTCGGCCAGCCAGAATTAGACATTATTTTACAGCAGCCGGGGTTACGTCAACTATTACAGCGAGTGACATTTTCGTATCAACTGAAACCTCTAATAGGCAATGAAGTAAAAGATTATGTCACGCACCGATTGGTGACAGCTGGCTATAGAGGCCCAGAGCTCTTTGATAAAAAAGCCATGGACGTTTTGGCCAGTGCGAGTAAGGGCATTCCTAGATTGGTGAATATTTTAGCTCACAAATCCATGATGTGCGCTTTTGGAAAGCGCGAGAAAAAAATAACTAAGTCATTTGTATTTGTCGCTATTGATGATACAGAAAGCGTTTCCCGCTCGCGTTGGGGTTTTTCTACATCCTATAAAAAGGTTGTGGGCTTATGAGTCTTGTAACACAAATGGTTCGTGATCTGGAATCAGATCATTCAACGATTAAGGAGAAGGAGAAAGGCGAGCTGCCTTTATTTGCTGCTGCGAATCTACTGTATGGGAAAAATCACCAGCCTACCGCTAAGCGAGCCCGTTTAATTATTGTCGTATCCTTACTACTAGCTATGGCATTGCTGCTCGTCGATCGAGTTTTATTGCCTCAACACTATAAATGGAAAATTCGTGGTAACAGTGAGGTAAACAGTCTTGTTGGTGGCGAGGCAGTAGCGGCAGATATGTTTGAGACCTTAGATCTATATATAGACGAGCCAGATATAAAA
>DMZE01000271.1 GCA_003492055.1 Cellvibrionales bacterium | reverse complement strand
CACGGACGATGTATTTTGGACGCATTACACAGACTCACCTAACACGCCACTTTATCCTTTTGGTTTTGGCTTAAGTTATACCGAGTTTGATTATTCAGAAATTACCTTAAGTGCTAACAGTATTGCTGTTGATGAATCGTTAGAAGTGTCTGTGACATTAACCAATAGTGGTAAGCGTGACGGTGTGGAGATTGCTCAGCTTTATATTCGTGACCTTATCGGTAGCATCACAAGACCGGTTAAAGAGCTTAAAGGCTTTGAACGTGTCGTATTAAAAGCCGGTGAATCTAAGCAAGTCACTTTTACACTAGGTCCAAAAACCTTAGGATTTTATAATACCAATGGTGAGTATTTAGTCGAAGCAGGAGATTTCGAAGTCTTTGTTGGCGGCGACTCTGATGCGTCTGTAACAGCAGCGTTTAGTGCTACAGCGGATTAATGATTTGATGCCAGGCTCTTAATTTTATTAAGAGCCTGTTTATTTAGAATTTATGAATTACGCGTCTCGTTCAGCAATCAGTTTGGCGCGAACATTCATAAGCACCTTGCCATAAGTGTTAGTGCCTCGACGATCACGTCCACAGCCCCAAAAATAATCGTACTGACTGTTTTCCATAATTTTATTGGGCGCAGAGGCCATTAACTCATCGGCGACATTTTGATGTGTACGGCACTTAATATAAACACCACGCGTCATAATCACTTCTTTAATATCAGACCAATCCGATCGAATCTGTTTAAAGCGACTGCGGCCAAGTTTACGTGCAGTCTTTGGATGCGGCGCCAGGCGAATTTTTTCTTGATAGTTCTCATTCTCAAATTTCATAGCTTGAAAGTAGTGTTCTACCGAAGGCCATATACGTTCTTCTAGCTCAAAGCTGTGCTCGGAGAAAGTCCCCAGATTTTCATCAACGTTATTGCGAGCAAGAAAGAGAGTGTCTTCATCAAGATCGGGAAATATGCCCATTGCCATAATAGAATTCTTTTTATCGGTGATTTCTAAGCTAAGTGCTTAGATTAAACTATTGAGTTAAGGTTTTTAGCTAAAGATTAATGACAGCTTAATGGAAGATTTTAGCAATTTTGCCCCAAAATGATGTATTTGCTGGCGCTATAGCTTCAGCTTTTTGGCGCCAAGGTCGGCCATTACAAAAAGGACGATTTTTACAGCTTTCTGTGCAGCCACGGCATGGCATGGGTTCAACATTTAAAGGGCGGGTATTCTTATTGGCCAAAATCATTACTCCAAGAAAGGTTGTGCATTGGGCTAAACCAGTGGTTAGTATAAAATAATATCACCTTACATGATACGTAGCAGATGTCCTGCTGGCTTAATCTACAAGACATCATTACAGGGCTTAGTTATACTTTGGGCCACTTTTTCATTATTCACCCCAAACAGGCATGGAAATCTTCTATGACGGTATTTGAAGGCAGCTGCCTTTGCAAAGGTGTTAGCTATTCTATTAAGGGTGAGGCATTAGCCTTTTATCATTGCCACTGTCAGCGTTGCCGCAAAGCTAACGGGACGGGTCATGCCAGCAATATTCGCATAGATGCCAAAAGTATTGAATGGCAGGGCGATAAAAGCCTGATTAACCGCTATAAAGTGCCCGATGCTGATCGCTTTAGAAATGATTTTTGCAGTACCTGTGGTTCGCCCATGCCACGCTATTTTGAAGAGGTGGGCTTTGTTGTGTTGCCCGCTGGAACCTTGGACCATGAGCCACCTTTGCAGCCTCAAGCGCGTATCTTTAATGCTTCGCGTGCTGAGTGGAGTTGTTCAGAAAGCACGTCAGAAGGCAAATCAGAAGCAATACCTTGCTTTGATACTTATCCAGAATAATATTTCAAAACTGTTTATTAATAATCACTTATAACAACTAACTACTGTAATTATGAATCTACTTTCTAACACGCTTTATGATGTTGCGATTATTGGTGCCGGTATTGCGGGCACTTACTGCGCCAGTGTTTTGCAAAAAGCCGGTTATCGTGTCTGCCTAATAGAAAAAGGACGAGGTACCGGCGGCCGTGCATCGAGTCGCCGATTACCCCCGCAAGAAGAGGGTGTTCAACAAAGCTGTGATTTAGGTGCGCCATTTTTTCACGCCAAGGCTGGGCAGTTAGTTAATGATATTCAACAGTGGTTAGCTGATGACGTTATTGCTGCTTGGCCAGCGGCCGATCAAGCGGATAAAGGGTTGGCTTATACCGGAATACCATCAATGAGCGCGTTAACGCGCTACCTAGCTCAGCATTGTGATTTGTATACCCAGCAGCGAATTAGCCATATTGATCGTACTGATAATATTTGGTCTTTAAGAAATGACAGTTATAAGACTTTAATTAAAGCCAAGCGAGTAGTCATCACCGCTCCTGCGGCACAGACGGCACATTTATTAACAAGCCCTGATGCGCCAACCGCTTGGTTACAACAAGCACATATCGCTAGTCGTCAATGCTTGCCTCAGTGGGCAGCAGTTGTGACTGAAGAAGCTGAAAAGTCTAATAGCATGCTGTCAAACATGCCTGATATGTTAGAGGTAGATCATCCTGTTTTGGCAAAAATCATACATGACACCGCTAAGCCTGGGCGTTCAAACAATTCTGCTGGTTCAAACAAGTCATCACGTTGGGTACTTCAGGCTAACCTCGAGTGGAGTGAATTGCATAAGGACAGCAATGTCGATGATATAGGCGAACTCATGTTGGCGGCATTTAAACAACTGCTTTTAGATAAGGCGGGGGCCAGCCCTGAGTTAGTCCAGCCTGACTTAACACAGCCTGACTTAATAATAGCAACGCCACATTTGTGGCGTTTAGGTCGGCACCAGCCTTCTAGTGATGTCTCAAATCAAGTGGAGGAACAGCAAGCAGGTATGCTTTGGGATCCAAGCAGTGGTCTAGCCGTTAGTGCTGACTGGTTGGGTGCTGGTACTATTGTTTCAGCCATTCACAGTGCGCAGCAATTGTGTCAGGCGATGATGGTTGATGGGAATATTGATTAACCGCATTACCACTGAATCGTTTGATTATCCCAATCAAGATAAGCTAACTCGCCATCGACGGGAGTAGAATTCATAATGCCAATAAGTCGTTCGGCAACAAAGTCTGGTGTAAATAATTTATTTGAAGGTACGTTTTTCTGAAACGGCTTTGAGAGGGCCGTGTCCGTAGTGCCGGGATGAAAGGCAATCAGTTTTACATTAGAAGCTCTACGAGCATATTCAATAGCCGCCGTTTTAAGCAGCATATTTAATGCCGATTTTGACGCGCGATACGCATACCAGCCACCTAAGTTATTATCACCAATGCTACCGACTCGTGCACTGAGCACGCTAATATGACAAGGCTGTTTGCCAGCCAGTAATGGCCTTAAGGCTTTTATCCAAAGCATAGGCACAACGGTATTTGCATGAAAAACCTCATGCAAGGTATCGCTATTAATTTCTTCTAAGCGTTTTTCTGGGCCAAAAGCTTGGCCATAAAAATCACTCTCAGGGCTGCCATGAAGAATGCCATGACAAATAAACACGCGTTTAAAAATAACAGCACTGTTTTTACTATCATCTCGTAATGTTTGGATGGTGTCTTTGATGTTATCTTCGTTATAGTCGATGACTATCCATTTAAGCTTTGCTTGGTCTGCTAAGGCATCAGGGCAGGGTTTACGGCTAATAGCAACTAATTGCTCAACAGTGTTATCGTTAAGCAAGCGCAGCAATAACGCATTAGCTATACCGCCACTGGCGCCAATGACGATATCGGCCATGATAGGTGTAGGAATGGTTTCAGGTGTTTGCTCAGGTGTATTCATAAATGCCGCGTAAGTTTATGTAAGCTAATAGGGTGTCTGTAGACTAATAATTGACCCTTAATGAAAGCGTTTGTGGATGCATTTCAGAAGTTCGTCAGTAATA
>DMZE01000036.1 GCA_003492055.1 Cellvibrionales bacterium | reverse complement strand
TTTCGCCGCTAAGGCTGCATCTTCAGCACAAGCTGATTGCGTTAAAATTAATGTCGGTAGTAGTAATAAAAGTGCTGCCATGCGGCGTACTGTTGTCATTGCTTCCTATCCTTCTTTAATAATCGCTCAACCACTATGGCTGACTATACACTTTATAAAACGCTTTAACGCGTTAACTCGATTAACTTACTTTCTGAGACCCGCCACGTAGCTAGCAACCGCTTGGATTTCGTTCTCATTCATTCGTTCCGCTATGCCGCGCATCACCATACTTTGGCCATCATTATTACGCGTGCCAACTGAAAAATAACGTAATTGCGTAGCAAGATACTCGGCGTGCTGACCGGCAATCATTGGGAATCCCGCTGGTGCATTTCCGCCACCGGCAGGTCCATGACAACCCGTACATGAAGGAATACCACGCTCATGATTACCATTGCGATAAATCTCTTCACCCAACTCAACCCATTTTGCTTCAGCAACTCCTTCGGTTTGTGTTTGGCTAGCGTAGTAAGCAGCGATATCCGCTAAATCAGCATCATTAAAGTTATCGAGCTGACCCGTCATCATCGCAATCACTCGATCACCACGTTGCACATCTTTTAGCTGCTTAAGAAGGTATTTTTCACCCTGTCCGGCCAACTTAGGGTTAGAAGGTATTTGGCTATTGCCATCATTGCCATGGCAAGCGCCACAACTAGCAACCTTATTCTTACCTGCGCTAGCATTGCCAGCGGCTTGCGCCACAGTGGCTAATGAGAGGCTGAGTAAAACCACAAAAAAAGCGTTAGAAAAGTGTTTCATTTTATCTTCCAAAATTTGATCTATTGATGAATTATCGTAAATTCGATGCTGTGAATCGCGAAACCACGGCGACTTTTCACTAAAACGGCGAGCATTCTACCATCGACATCCATTTATAGGTCCAGATATTTTGCTGTGCATATTGCTAAACATTTGAGCAATCCGTTCCCTGCTCTGCCTTATTTCAGCATGTCATCACTGTTTAATGCCTTATAAATGGCAATCTGCAATACACTGACCGCCTAGAAACCGCTGTCTTGCAGGTATAATAGCGACATTTACGATAAGCTATACGGTTTATACGACAGCCGCATGTTAAGCAGTGACCTAACAAGACGACTGTGGACTACATTCATTTAGCAAACCAATAATTTGATGACCATTATGACTGATGACTCTCGACTCTCAGAAATTGAGCTACAAAAATACTTTCAAACAGCGGCTTTTACTCAAAGTGCTGCAAAACTGCCCCAGTGTCCTATCGATCACGGTCATGAAGTCGCTTTCGCCGGTCGCTCTAATGCGGGTAAGTCGAGTGCGATAAACCGTATTACCGGACAGAAAAAACTCGCCCGTATTAGTAAAACCCCCGGGCGCACACAGCTGATTAACTTTTTTGGCCTGCGAGATGAGCAGCGACTTGTCGATTTACCTGGCTATGGCTATGCAAAAGTCGCTTTGGCACAAAAGCTAGAATGGCAAAAACATTTAGAACATTACTTAGAAAAGCGCGCTTCACTCACCGGGCTAGTCTTAGTTATGGATGTGCGAAGACCCCTGCAGCCCTTCGATACAGTAATGCTCGATTGGGTTAAACAGTATCAAATTCAATGCCATATTTTGATTACGAAAGCCGACAAGCTAAAAAGAGGACCTGCCATGCAGGCCCTCTTTCAAGTTGAAAAGAGTGTTGAAGATCAGCCGCACATTAGCGCCCAATTATTTTCGGCTATTAATGGCACAGGCTTGGCACAAGCTCAAGATAAACTCTATGGCTGGCTTCATCAGCCGGAAGTAACGCTAGACTAAACATTGCGGATAGCAGATCGGTCTCGTGGTTAAAGTCTTATAAACTGCAAAACGAGCACCGGCACTGCAACAATTAAGCAGCACCGGCCTTTAATTACGCGCTTTATGGGTTAGATGTTGGCGTTACAAACACTTCCACTCGACGGTTCAATGCACGCCCAGCTTCTGTGGCATTCGATTCACGCGGCTCATATTCGCCCCGACCTGATGAACTCAAATTCGCTCGCGAAACACCTTGGCTCGCTAAATACGAGGCTACCGATGCGGCTCGTCGCTCAGATAACGATTGGTTATAGCTTTCGGAACCGGTTGAATCGGTATGACCCACTATCTCGCCTTTAGATTGATATTTTTGCATGACATCGGCAACTTTATTAAGGCTAGCGGAAAATGAAGGCTTAATATCGGCACGATTAAGATCAAAAGTCACTTCGTTATCAAAAGTGAGTTTAAGCAAATCTTCACGCACGCGTTCAATCTCTATATCTGAGCGGCGCTGCTCAGCCGCTAGTGCATCACGAAACGCCTGCTCTTGCTTGTCCATATGATGGCCAATGCCCGCGCCTGCTGCAGCCCCAGCCAACGCACCCAAAATCATACCTTTATCACGATTGCCATCGTCATCCAGCTGACCACCTACAATTGCACCCGCCACCGCACCAACAATAGCGCCCATCTTCGCGTTATTTCTATCGCTAGTCGTATTTCCCGAACCGGCTGGCTGAGTTGCACAGCCTAATAAAACGGTACTGAGTATGATTGGCATAATTAATTTCATGGTATCCCCTTGAGCAGTGTTAAATCGTGATTAATGAATGAGCGAATAAAGCTTCGACACATAATATGCAGAACTACGCCGTAAATGTACCGTAACTTTTTGCACAAAATTATCTACCTTCCGCACAAAATTAAAAAAAAGTCTTATTGGTAAAACAATAAGTTAGCGCTAAATGTGGCCTTTTAAGTAAAAATCTTCAGCAGATTTCTTGCAAAAACACTGTATGGGTATACACTGTTTAAGTATACAGTGATTGTTACGGAGCTAATAACTCGGTCAAAGCTAAATATCAGACTTGTCATCCAAATAATGGAATATCAAGTACTTAGTTATTAACGCATTGATTAGTTTTGCAATTTAAAAACAACACATTTGAAATTCAGTCATTCATACATTTAGGTAACTCATGATGCGCTCAACGTTTATACAAATCATCAATAGAATGAATCATCGCGGTTTAAAGACAGGTTCGAGTATCAGCCATCGTCTTAGCCAAATTAGACAGCAAAACTCATTAGCGGCGCACGGCATCGTGAGTGGTAACTGCCAATCTGTCAGCTATGAAGCCTTTAGACATTGCCTAAGCGATGTCTCTACACCATTGGTCTGCAGTAAAAAGGGCACTACCTTTATATTTAACCAGCAACAAAAAGTATGCGCATTAATTAAGCCGCCTTATTTTGATTCTCGCGGCCAATGCCAACCGGTACGTTACTTTTTAGCCGAAGGCGTGCAACTGTCTGCGTTTTCATCGTTACGCTGTATTGAGTTACCGCGCTTACTTTGGCAGGCCAAAACACAAAGCGTTGTACGAGCATTATTGAATAGCTGCAAACAATTACTAATGCCATCAAACACACAAGCTCGAAGCATCGGAAAACGAAAATCACCCGTATGGACCAGCATGCGCTTAACGGCATAGTGCACTTTATAAACCGCTAATTTAACCTTATCAGCATTAAACATATTGATTGAACGTATTGATTAAAAGCACCTTTAAGTACAACTTCCCCTCAGATGCGCAAGGATGCGCCTCTTAAATTAAAATCCTGTAACATCCTCACACTTTTTAGCTGTCATATCTGCGAAACATTAAGACCTCTACTAGGCTCTAATTAATTAAGGCAAGAGTACACATCAAGCAATGTGTGTTTTGCTCAATGTTTACATTCAGTTTTCATTTTTAGATTAGAGGTCCGATTTACCGTTATGAGTATTCAGCCGTTACCCAAAACAGATCAAGATGATTCGCCACGAACGTCAAACCGTCAGCACTTGAAAAACTGCTTTTCTATTAAGAATGGTCTTTGGTTTGTTACCAATAAGCGTAATGAACAAGCTGGACCTTTTAATGATAAATCTGAAGCACAAATGGCATTGCTTTATTATGTAGGTCGCACTTGCTGGCCTAGCGCGAAACAACTAAGAGAATTTTCTCGTCTCGGTCGTTAGAATGCGCACGATATAAGGCCCATGATAAACAGGCTCTGGAACTAAACAAGGTTGCAGAGCCTTACTTCCCTTTTATACATTTTCAAATTACTCCTCTTTCTATTACGTCACAGACTATTTATGCTGCGACTGTTTGATCTTATCGGCACACAATATGCGTATAATAGAGATCTAATTTCGATTAATTGCAGCAGTTGTTAATACTCACATTGCGGCGATAAATATAAATTAGTAACTAATCGCTATACAATAAGACGCGCATCATATGAATAATCCGCAGCATATAGATTGGCATAACATCGATACCGTATTGTTTGATATGGACGGTACATTGCTTGATCTTCACTATGACAATTATTTTTGGTTACATCATCTGCCTGAGCAATATGCTTTATTAAAAAGCTGCTCTATCGATGAAGCGCAAGAACGCCTTAAAAATAAGATTAGAAGCCAATTAGGCACGCTTAATTTTTATTGCATTGATTATTGGATCGATGAGCTTGAAATCGATATTGTTGCTTTAAAGTATGAAGTGCAAAATCGCATTCAATTTTTGCCCCATGCCGAAGTCCTACTATCTGCCATTAACACACTGCCCGTACAATCATTAATCGTGACCAATGCACATCGTAAAACCCTAGCCGTTAAAGATGCTGCTCTGAATATTTCAAGCTATGTTGATGATGTGCATGCCTCTCATGATTTTGGCTTGCCCAAAGAAGATCCAAAATTTTGGGAACTGTTCGCGAAGAAATTCTCTTTTGATCCAGCGCGCACGGTCTTTGTTGATGACAATGAACGCGTTCTCGCGTCTGCTGACCAATACGGTATTCGGCATTTAATTATGCCGCTAAATCCAGATAGTCAACGAGCGGCTCAAAAAATGCGCCAGCCTGAACGCTATACCGGCATTCAATCATTGGCAGAATTACTGCCCGATAAAGCGTGACCCATAAAAATGGATAATACGAATGCAACAATGGTGGTTCGAATTGATAAATGGTTATGGGCTGCGCGATTTTTTAAAACGCGGAGTCTTGCCAAACAAGCCATTGAAGGCGGCAAGGTTCACTATAATGGCCAGCGCGTTAAAACCAGCAAAAATATTGAGCTAGGCGCGGAGCTAACCATTCGCTGTGGCTGGGATGAAAAGGTCGTTATCATCAAGACCTTATCTGACAAACGCCGCAATGCGACAGAAGCCGGTAAACTATTTGATGAAACGGAAGCCAGTATCGCCTTACGAGAACAGCGTGCTGCAGAGAGAAAAATGGCTAGTTTAACAATGCCAAACCATGCCGAAAAACCAAATAAAAAACAGCGACGACAAATTCATCGCTTTAAACAAGATACCTAACTAGATGCATGGCTTAACTCCATAGCCCACTGTATTAACCATTGCATCTACAATCACTTTTTAACTGTGCCTAAAAATATGTCTAATACCGATTTAATACAACGTTTCTATTTTGCCGGCCAACCGTTTCGAGGCGCCATTGTAAAACTCCAAAATAGTTTTATTGAAGCACTCAACGGTCACAATTATCCATCATCAATTAACGCTTTATTAGGTGAGAGTCTTACCGCCAGTGTGCTTATGGGCATTCATCTAAAACATAATGCACGCCTCTCTTTACAAGCCAGAGGCGATGGACCAATTAAGTTACTGATGGCAGAAGCGGTTATGCAACAAGCCGCGGATACAAACGAAGAAGTGACTCAACATAAAGTTCGCGCTGTCGCTCGTCTTTCTGAAGAAACACCACCCGGCATAGAAAGTGATTCACAAGCGCTCCAACATTTACTGGGTCGTGGACAGCTGGCCATTACCATAGAGCCTGAAGAAGGTGAGCGCTACCAAGGGATTGTGGGCGCTGACCAAGAAAATCTCTCACAGTGTTTAGAAGCTTATTTTAATCAATCAGAGCAACTGCCCACCCTTTTCCAGTTAGCCACCTCAGACACTGCTGCTGCGGGTATTTTGCTACAACGCATGCCGCATAATGACAATTACCAAGCCGGTGACAATACACTTAACAGTAATGATATATGGGAAGAGTTAATAGCACTTACCGGAACATTAACCGATAGAGAGCTGCTCGAGGTTCCTGTAGAGAAACTGCTTTTCAATTTGTTCCATGAGCATCAAGTGAAACTTTCACCGCCAGACACTATCCAATTTGAATGTAGCTGCTCATACCAGCGCACAGGTGCTGCACTTATGCAGATCAGCCCTTTAGAAATTGAATCCATACTCGAAGCGGATCAGGAAATCGTCATGGACTGTGAGTTTTGTAGCGCGAGATACCGCTTTAATAGAAAGGACATCGATAACTTAGGTCAGCAATCGAATGAAACGCGCCATTAACGGCATTAAAATCCATTTATAGACTATTAAGACACTCGCATAATGACTAGCCATTATTCATGTAAAAAATTGTGGGTATCAGGAAGTGTAAAATTACGTCCAGCTTAACTTAATCTGAATACCACTCAACCCTCGCTTCTGTCATAATCCTTAGATCTTGAAGTGCTGGAGCTTTACCGGATAACGATTGATAAAATCACCCGGACTCAATTGCTTTAGCATTTTTTAATGTTGACCTATTGGCCAGCCGGCAGATAAAACAGGAAAAATTCGCGCATGAAAGCAGTTAGCGACCCACCCGTTATTCACGAAAACCTTGATGCCAATACACTCATCGACCTCGCCCTCTCTCGAAAAGAAGGCATTCTTGCCGACAATGGCGCGCTATTAATTACAACAGGCCATCGTACAGGTCGTTCACCTGCCGATCGCTTTATCGTAAAAGAATCATCAACCCAGGCAGCCATTGACTGGGGCAATGTAAACCGTCCTTTTGACGCTGATAAATTCGACGCTCTCTGGAATCGAGTCAGCGATTACCTTGCCGAGCGAGTTCAGTTTCAAGCCAAGCTGCACGTTGGCGCAGATGACGAACACTATCTTCCCGTTAAAGTGAACACTGAAAC
>DMZE01000011.1 GCA_003492055.1 Cellvibrionales bacterium | reverse complement strand
ATTCTTGATTCTCTGTCATCGGTGGCGTTAAAATCAATCCATCCATCCGTGAACTATCTAATAACTCACGAAGCCTTTGTATTAACTCTGGCGAATCATTTTCACAAGGGTGTATAACCAAACCATAGCCAAACTTATGGCATACACCCAAAACACCCGCTTGCAAATCAACAACATAAGTCGAGCTTGGGTTGTCATATAACAAACCTATCAACAAGGACCTATCGGCGGCGAGGCTTTGTGCTGATTTATTAGGCTGAAAAGATAATTCGTCTATCACTTTTTGAATTTTTTTTCGCGTAGACTCACTAACGCGAGGCTCATTATTAACTACTCGCGAAACGGTTTTTGGCGAAACGCCTGCCCGATCAGCGACATCCTGCATAGTAACTGCTTTCATAAGTAAATGAATAATCCTAATTTAAAATTGATTTTACTCTCAATTTACAACCATGGGCTGAGAAGCGAATAAAGCAAAGATAGATCAATAACGCTAGTATCAGTGACCTTTGCAAGCCGACCGTATCGATAAGCCATCCTTGAAAAATCTGTTTAATCTGATTATCCACTGAAAGCACTTTCATCAGATCCTATTGATGCAATATAAGGATTAGCTGAAACCTGCAGTCAATAAACCAATGGCACTCACCAACAAGGCCAATAAAAATGGGATGAGGCTATGCTGCAGTTCGTAAAACATAATGCAATCCACCCCGCTTATTAATAAAACCAAATGAATTAATAAAATGCATAATAAATAAGCTAAATAGCAACAGTTTTAATGCTATTTTATTATAACTTAAATACACCACTTATATAAAGCACCAGCAAATCATTCAAATAAGAAATCAAGTCCTGTATAAAAAAATAAAAAATTAGAAAGATAAATTTGACGCCCACCCTATTAAAAGGAACCGATCAAGCTTGACTCAGCATGAGTTAAATTCAAGAACGTCAGTCTTTTTTATGTCGAACAGCAATCCTCGTCAGAATTCCCGCCAGCAAGATAACGAATGGGGCAATCAACATAGGAGCATTAACCCCCGCCGTGCCGTTATAAGCACCAATATGCGGAGAGCCACCTTCAGGGACTGGGTTTCCAAAAAAATCAAGGCCGCCGTTATTTTGACTGTAATTTAATGAATTAAAAGATCCGGCAATAACAGCGCCAGCATTTTTAGCAGAACTGCCACTTAGTAACTCATAACCCGACGCTAAATCAGAACCTGGTTGTTGCAATTTAGGGTCAGTATAAATTGCATTTTGAGTCAACCCCGAAGCAAGTGAAAAAGCACTTTCTGGATAGAATAAATTATTACCAATGTCGTATTGCACACCCTGATTCGACAAAAAAGTATGTAAAGGCGAACCGCCTTGCTGCACATAGATCAAATTATTATAAAACTGAATTTCCCCACTGCCTCTCTGAAAGGAGATTTTTGGACTGATTGATGATGGCACATAAACCGTATTATTATAAATAAAGGAGCCAGTGCTGGCACAGCCTGAATTAATATTGCAGTAGCTCGACACATTAAAAATACGACCGTCTTGCGTCGCACCATTGACACCTTTGACACGACTACCATCGGCCACGCTGATGTTATAACGATAGCCGGAATTAACATTCGCTCCCAATATCTGAACAAAGCCACCCTCATTGTTGTAACTGAAATTATATTGGACCAAGACATTAGTATTGTTATAGTCAATATGAACACCGTAGGAATCAAGCGGCCCTTTAGCATTCATCAACACATTATTTTGAATCACCACATTGTCTGAGTCAAAAGGCCAAGTCCCACTGCCGCGCGCGTACATACGAGGATCAAGGCTTGAACCTGAACCATCAAAGACATTATTTTCAACCAAAACATTTGAGGCTCTAGTAGGTACAAAACCTGCGCCACCCGTATTTAAAAATAAAGAATTTCTAACCGTAATATTATCATGCTTATAAAGCGCTGTTGCCGACCCTCCCAATGGTTTTATCCAGACACCGTAATGCCCTGTTTGACTCACCGTGATATTATCCATGACAACATCTGAAATGGTAAAAAAATTATTGGCATCGGCATTTGATTGCGATTCAAATTTAATACCATACCCTTGATTTTTTAGTGTCGTATTATGCCCCTGCTTAGTGCAAGTAGTGCCCTCTCCTTCAGGTGTATCGGGCGTTGGAAAAATATTGTGTATTGCAAGGTCACTAAAAGTAAATTGCTCTAAAGATCGATTACTGGCAACCACCTTAATACCAAATCGAACATCGCGACCGGACCCCCAACTATTCTCACAATTACCAAAACCGCCCAGTTTTTTGGTTACACCGTTACTGCTGTGTGACGCTTGGTTGGTTAATTCCAAACCGCTGATAACATAATGCTCATCGTTAAATAACAATATGCTGGCTTGGTAACCGTCTCCATCAATAATCGGTTTAGTACCTAAACCATAAACTGAAATAGTTATTGGGGCATTAGAAGCACCAGAGCCTTTCGGCCAGAGCATGCCCTCCCATCGTTCTCCCGATTTAAATAAGACGCTATCACCCGCAGATAAACTCAAGCTATTGACTCGTGTCAAAGTTTGAAAAGGTGACAGCGATGATAAGCCGCTATTATTGTCATTGCCGGATGATTGACTTATGTAATAATCAATCGCATGAACCAACATTGAAGTGCTGAGCAACAGCACACTTACAATAAACTTAAACATTCCTTGATAATCCCTGCTGGATGGATGAATATTTCTGTAAAATAAAAATTTTTAGGGTAAAAAAAAACCCCGCATGTAAAAGCAGGGTTGTTAATTGTGATACCAAGCAGGTAAATGGTCTAAAACGTCATGATTAGACAGTACGTTTTGACCAATAAACCCGTGCCCATACCCCTGCTAAACTAGCTGCAAATAAAAGTTGAAAAAGTAGCGGTAACATCGGGATAAATTCTTCAGCAACTGGCACAACAGCGGCAGGATCAATTTCTTCCAAAAGGTCCTTGGCTACATAAAACGTCCCCTCAAATGCGATATTATCTATTTGAGTTTGCTTAGCTAAAGTATTATCTTGCCCTGACCATTGAAAACGAAATGCAGCCGATTCACCCGGCGGAATATACACTGCCCCACCGAAATCAGCCGATAGCGGTATAGAAACAGATTTAACCCCTATAGTGCTCCAAGCATCACTCTTTAAATTCTTCAAGTCTACCACTTCAGCAGGACCAGGGTTAGCCGGGTCACCACCATTCTTTTTCATTAAAGTACCAGGGTTGGCAAGATATTTTAACTCTAACGTATCCGCTGCCCCAGCAGCTGTTAAACCGCGCGCCGAGTAATGAATATGCATTAGCTTAAAATAATAATCGCTGTGGTTCGTGATTTTAACGTCACCTTTTAATCGATCTTCATCATAAACCCAAATGCCATCTCCATTATTGAACCCACTGTTACTAAACTTCCACCCTTGTGCGCCAGTTGAGTACTGTGGGTTACCGCTTAGAAAAGGGCCTATCCTTGGGCCACTGATCTTGCTCACAACCATGTTTGAACCGCTTAACGCGCCGTTAGCAAGATTACCCGTTAATACGTCATAAGAGACAGTGCCTGACGCACCATTACCACCGGTTACTGCACTGACAGTCTCTAAACCGTTAGGATGATCATTAGAAAACCCCGTTACAAGAACCTGGTCACCCACCGAGAAACTATGATCATCGACGGCTAAAGTCACTGTGCTAGAAAACGATGAGCCGGCTGAAGCGGATACCTTAGGATATCTTGGACTCTCGCCGATTTCAGGCCAGCGTTGAGCATCATAGCCAGGGTCGTTACGGTTCAAAAAAGCCGTAAAGTTAGACACAAATATGCCTGAAGCTTTCTTTGATAACTCTGTGCCTATAGGAAGACCATTTGCACCCGTTGTTACTAAATAAGAGATAGTGCCTGACGCGCCATTACCACCGGTTACAGCACTGACAGTCTTTGTGCCATTTGGATTCGAATTATTGAACCCCGATACAGTAATCGTATCACCTACCAAAAAACTATGTTCTTCAAGCGTTAATATAACAGTATTCAAGACCGGGTCAGTCCTTATACCTGATAAAGCCGGTACTTCAATGAGTTGTGGGCTCGTGCCGGCCAAAGGCCAGCGCATGATGAATTCACCATTATTGCCTGCACCGAACCTATCACCATTCAAGAAAGAACTGTTGTTGACGACCCCTTTACCGATGAAACCCCCATCTGAAGCACCCACTCCTAAGACACCGCTAAGGTAGTGGCCTGATTCACTGATGCCGCCTGCAGGCGTCGCATCAAAAGTTGAGTTATTATCGGGTGTAGTATCAGTTACCCCTTTTTCATTACAAAAATTGCCGCAATTCTCGGCATAAATCCTATCAAACGTTTGCCAACCAATAAGATGACTACCGTTTCCAGCAAAACTATTTGCAGATAAAAGTAAAAAAGTTGAGGCCAATGGGATAATCAAATTTTTGATATTCATAATGTATTCCATGAGTTGATATGTATAACCGTTAACTGAATGAGCCACTCAACTGATTTATTTGTCGAGCGGCTCAATTGACATATAGCTGCAAAATCTCGCGTAAAGTTTTGCCTTACTTGCGACGCTTAGCTACTGCCAATCCCATCAATGCCGAACCTAATAACCAGGCAGCTGCAGGAACGGGAACTGCTGTTACAGGAGCAAGGGTTAATCTCACATTATTAAGTCTATAAGAAGTCGTTGCACCATTTACACCGTCTGCACCAACAATTCGGAATGAAGTAGCTGTATCACTACTACTCCAGCAGTTATTCGCATCCATGCAATCAGAAGCTAATATTTGTGCATTGTTACTCTCAGTAAGAGCATTACCGCCAACCAAATAAGTATTACCCGCTATTTCTACGTTTACTCTTTCGTTTTCCTCTAATTTTTGTTGAGCAGTGTTGAAACCCATTTTGAACCCATCTAAAGAGAAAGCAACGGGGTTATTGTCAGAGTCTACAAGCGAAAAATTAATTACCTCACCGGAGGTTATGTACCAATTACCAGCTCCACCTGTCTTAACACCTAAGCCAATATTTGAGACTTGCTTAGCTAATACCGCTCCAGAGTCAGGCGTAGCTTTTAATTTGTAAGTGAAACCAGCACCACTTTGACCAGTTAAAAATCCACCAACTACTGTCTCGCCGTAAGTAGCGGCACCAGTGGCAAATTGGAAAGTGATTGCAGCATTTGAAGATGCACTAGCAGCTAAGGCTATCGCCAAAGTTAACGTATTTAATTTATTCATTATTATATTCTCCAGGTCGTTTATTAAGTTTGATGCACTCAGGGAAGATACAAAAAACATTTAGATTATCTACAACATTTATGATTTTTATTATTGCCGCACTTTATGACAGCGCTGACATTGATCAAATAATAGCATATGAGTTATCGAAGTCAAGAAAAATAGGTAATAGTTAAAAGCTTTTTGCATCAAAAAAACTTGCTAGCTGGAACCTATTGACATAAGAGCTGAGAAAGGTAAAGTATTGAAATTACTTGAATAAATGAAGTTATTAGCACATTTTATAGTAATATATAGGCCGCCTTTCATCCTTTATCATTGAAAGACGAGCCCAAACTCAGTAACCGTCGCAAGGATCGCGCGGTCATTTTCAATCAAGGATTATCATTATGCCGTCGAACACCCACCAGCAAAATAAAGAACACGCCTCCAGCATTCCGTCTATTAATCGCGAAAATAAACAGTCTCCACAAGCAATACTGGAATCTACTTTCGGCTATAGCGAATTCCGTGACCAACAACAAAGCATTATTGACACTGCTATTGAAGGTCGCGATAGCTTAATTATTATGCCCACCGGTGGCGGCAAATCACTTTGCTATCAAATACCCGCCCTCGTTCGCCAAGGCACTGGCATTGTTATTTCACCGCTTATCGCGCTTATGCAAGATCAAGTGTCTGCACTGATGCAGGTAGGTATTCGAGCCGCCTTTCTTAATTCGACACTAAGTGGCGCAGAAACAGCACGCGTTATTGAACAAACCCAGTCAGGCCAGCTAGACATCCTCTATGTGGCCCCTGAGCGCATTAATCAGCCTTCAACGCTCAACTGGCTTACTCGATGTAATATCTCACTTATCGCGATAGATGAGGCCCACTGCGTGTCTCAATGGGGCCATGACTTTAGGCAAGATTACTTACTACTTAATCAACTTGCGCAA
>DMZE01000198.1 GCA_003492055.1 Cellvibrionales bacterium | reverse complement strand
GATAGTGAACATAATGCTATTTTTCAGTGTATGCCAACGCCAGATTTAAATGGCTCTTCTGCGTTATGTGCTGAGTCTGCTAATTCATTAGGCTCAATAAAAGCTAACGGCATTCGCAAAATTTTATTGACCGGTTCGGGTGGTCCTTTTCGGACTTTGCCCATTGAGTCATTTTCTACAATAACGCCAGACCAAGCATGTGCGCATCCCAATTGGTCCATGGGCAGAAAAATATCTGTCGATTCCGCGACCATGATGAATAAAGGCTTGGAGTTAATTGAGGCCTGCTGGTTATTTAATTGTTCGTCCAGTGATATAGATATTGTTGTGCACCCACAAAGCGTTATTCATTCTATGGTCGAGTATTTGGACGGTTCGGTATTGGCTCAAATGGGCCACCCGGATATGCGAACGCCAATAGCGCATGCATTAGCTTGGCCTGAACGTGTTGAATCTGGTGTTGAGAGTCTTAATTGGACTCAAATGAATGGCTTAACGTTTGAAGCGCCGGATAATCAGCGTTTTCCCGCCTTGAAAATGGCTAGGCAGGCGGCTGAAGCGGGTGGTAGTGTGCCCATTGTCTTGAATGCGGCCAATGAAATAGCGGTTGATGCGTTCTTAAATGAGCTTATTCCTTTTACTGCAATTATCGATGTGGTTCAGCAATGCCTCGAAAAAATACCGTTTGAGGAACCGATGACACTGGATGCTATCGAAGCAATTGATTTTCAGGCGCGAGAATTGGCAAAAGATTGTTGTCAGGCTTTTCAGAAGGTGCCATCGTAATGGCATTGTTCGTTATTTTCAGCTCCGGAGTGGCGTTTATTTTCAGCTTTAATCGTATGTTTTATATGGCTTTATGGGGCGCTGTCTAATATGGCTCTTGCAACCATTGGGTATTTTATTCTTACCTTGGCCATTCTGGTGACTGTGCATGAATACGGTCATTATTGGGTTGGCCGTCGCTGTGGCGTAAAAGCATTAACTTTTTCGGTGGGCTTTGGTCCATCGCTGTGGCGTAGAACCGATAAAAACGGTACTGAATGGGTTGTTGCGGCTTTGCCATTAGGTGGCTATGTTCGGTTTCTTGATGAGCGCGAAGGTGCAGTGCCCAGTGATGAGCAGCCGTTTTGCTTTAATCGACAATCAGCATTAGCCCGCGCAGCGATTATTGCTGCAGGCCCAATCACTAACTTTATTTTAGCGATTTTGGTTTATACCGCTATTAGTATGCTCGGTGTTTCTGGGCGATTACCGGTTGTTGGCGATGTTGAGCCAAATTCAGCCGCTTTTCATGCCGGTTTTGAGCGCGGCCAAACGATTGTTGCGGTTGATGGTGAGCCAACACCCACGCAATACCGTCTGCATATGCAGCTAATTAATCGTATTGGTGAAACGGGGAGCATTAACTTTGATCTTCGCTACCCAGAGAGTACGGCGCTTTATCAGGCTTCATTACCCATAGATAATTGGCTTACGGGTGATGATAGGCCAGAAATCTATCAATCCTTGGGTTTTGGCTATTTTTACCCTGACATGCCTGCGTTGATTGAGCGGGTTATTGATGGTGGCCCCGCGGATTTAGCGGGTATTTTGGCGGGTGATGAAATTACAGCCATTAATGGCGTTGCGGTAAAGGATTGGCGCGCAGCGGTAGAGCAGATTAAAGTACGCCCTTTGCAATCGGTTGAAGTAGAATTGCTGCGGGCAGGCAGTCGCGTTACAGCAGTTGTTGAAACACAGGCGATAACGCTAGATGATGGTGTTCAGCATGGCAGAATAGGCGTTCAGGCAGCAGCAGTAGAGCTGCCGGCGTCAATGATGGTTATTCAGCGCTACGGCCCCTTAGAGGCTTTGTATCAAGGGTTTACGCGCACTGGCGAGTTAATTGCCTTTACGTTTAGCTCCATTAAAAAGATGCTAATGGGGTTAATATCAACCTCTAGCTTGAGTGGGCCGGTCAGTATTGCCAAAATGGCTTCGGCTACGGCGAGCTCTGGGTTTATCCCTTATATGGAATTTTTGGCCTTGTTAAGTGTGAGCTTAGGCGTGTTAAATTTACTGCCTATACCCGTACTTGACGGTGGTCATTTAATGTACATTGCTATCGAGGCTATTACTCGCAGGCCGGTTTCAGAGCGTTTACAAATATGGGGGCAGCAACTCGGGTTGGTGCTAATTTTGAGTATAATGGCGCTCGCGCTTTATAATGATATTTCACACTTTTAGGTTATAACTATTTTGCTTTCTTTCTGCCGTAGCAACATCTTTAGTCGTAATAAAATCTGTTTAGCTATCACAACGCTTTGCTCTGTGTTTAGCGGTGCGCTCAACGCTAGGTACAACTGCATGCAAAACACTTTGCTGTCAATTCGCTATGCCATTATTGCTTTTATCTTTATGGTCAGTGCTGGCGTGCAGGTAGTTGCTGCAGAGACGATTGATGACATTCGCATAGAAGGATTGCAGCGTGTCAGTGCCGGCGCCATTTTTGCTGTGCTGCCCATTGATATTGGTGATCCTGTAGACAGCCGTCAAATTGCAGATGCATCACGTGCTATTTTTGCTACCGGTAATTTCCAGAATATTGATATTGGTATTGACGCCGGTGTATTAATTATTAATTTACATGAGCGGCCCTCAATTAGTGAAATTAATATTGACGGTAATAAGGCCATTGAAACAGAGGCTTTATTGGAAGGTCTAGAAAATCAAGGCATGGCAGAAGGGCGAGTATTTCAGCGTGCAACACTAGAAGGTATGCGCAGAGAGTTAGCTCGTCAGTATGGTGCGCAAGGTCGTTATGATGCGGAAATTACTACTGACATTATTGCTAAGCCACGCAACCGTGTAGCGGTTGATATTTTTATTGATGAAGGCAGTGTTGCCAAAATTAAACAAATCAATATTATTGGCAATGAAGTTTACGATGATAAACATCTGCTTGATTTAATGGAGCTTAAAGACCGTGGCTTTTTTAATGGTTTTAAAGGACGAAAAAAATACGCGCGTGAAAAACTATCGGGTGATCTCGAAACCATTAATGACTATTACTTAAACCGCGGCTATATTCAGTTTGCCATGCGTTCTACGCAGGTTTCTGTAGGCCCGACTAAGGATTCGGTTTATATCACGATTAATGTTGATGAAGGTGAGCAGTTTAAAGTTAATAAGGTGCAGTTAGCCGGTGATGTAAAAGATCAGGCAGATACACTTGAGCGTGTTTTCTTAATGTCTGAAGGAAAAACCTTTTCTCAGTCTTTAGTGACCCGTACTGAAGAACTTATGAAGCGCATTATGGGTAATGAAGGCTACGCCTTTGCTGAAGTGAGCAGTATTCCGGCAGTGAATGCAGAGGATAAAACCGTTGATCTGACCTTTTTTGTGGACCCCGGTAAGCGAACCTATGTGCGCAGTATCGAATTTGAAGGCAACTACAAAACCGCTGACGAAGTATTGCGAAGAGAAATGCGTCAAATGGAAGGGGGTATAGCTTCTACTAATTTAATTGAGTTATCTCGTGTGCGTCTTGAAAGGCTTGGTTTTTTCAAAGAAGCGAAAGTTGAGACCTCAGAAGTGCCGGGTACCGATGATTTAATTGACGTCCGTTATCGCGTTGAAGAGCAATCGTCGGGCAGTGTGTCTGCATCAGTGGGTTTCTCTCAAGATGTGGGTTTAATTTTTGGTGCGGATTTTCAGCAGAATAACTTTTTAGGTTCGGGTAAGCAGGTCGGTATTCAAGCGAATAGAAGCCGCTTTAGAACCACTTACGGTTTGAACTATGTGAATCCTTATTATACTGAAGATGGCGTAAGTCGCGGTTTCAGTTTGTTCTTTAGCGAAACAGATTTTGATGAAATTAACATCGCCAGCTATAGCACTAACCGCTTTGGTGGTTCGGTTATCTTTGGTTATCCGATTAATGAAACGCAATCATTACGATTTAGTTTTGGCTATACCAATACAGAGATTGAGGCAGGTTTCGCAGCAGTTCAAGAAATTATGCGCACGCCAGTATCAACGGGTATTGATTTTGATGAACTGGGCTTTGTTGATAAATATGGTAATGATTTTGGTGTGTTTTTATTAAATGGTAGCTGGCGTGAGTCGACATTGAATAGAGGCATCCTTGCAGATCGCGGTCATTCAAATAATATTTCTTTAGAGGCTACAATACCGGGTAGCGACATAGAGTATTTTCGTGCAACGTTCGATACTCAATATTATGTGCCTGTTGGTCCTCTAACATTCCGTTTTCGCGGTGAGTTAGGTTATGGTGATGGTTTAGGTGATACTGAAGAGTTGCCATTTTTCGAGCATTTCTTAGCGGGTGGTTTTGGCTCGGTAAGAGGTTTTGAAAGTAATACGCTAGGTCCAAGAAGTACTTCGGCTAGAACACCTCAGTTTGATGGTGACTTAGTGGGTGCCGCTATTGATTCTTCGCCAGATCCCTTTGGTGGAAACTTTTTACTTGAAGGCAGTGTTGAATTATTACTACCATTACCGTTCTTAAAAGATCAGCGCTCGGTTCGTGCCGTTTTATTCTATGATTACGGTAATGTGTTTTCTGATAATTGTCGGTCTACACAGTTAAATTGTACTGATTTCGACCTTGGTGAGCTGCGTACTTCAGCAGGTCTTGCGGTCACTTGGCTTTCAGGTTTTGGTCCATTATCGTTTAGTCTTGGTTCGCCACTGCAGCATAATGATATTGATGAGCGTCAATCATTCCAGTTTTCAATGGGGCGAGCGTTTTAGGAATTTTTTATTTTTTTGTTAAGTTGGAGAGTAATTGTGAAAAACTTTTTTTTAGGTAAAAACCGTTTAGTTCAAAGTTTGTCTATGGCGGCTTTGTTGTCTTTGTCAGTGTCAGCAATGTCTGAAGATGCACCGGCAGCAAGTTCTAAAATTGCGGTAGTTGATGTGCGTATTGCTGTTTTGCAAACTGAGCTTGCACAGTCGCAATTTGCGGATCTTAAAAAGCAAGATGATTTCAAAAACAATATGGAATCGATTGAGTCTTTAGAAGTTGAGCTTAAAACAATGGNAGAGACTTACCAAAAAGATCGCGCTGTGATGAGCGCGCAAAAGCGTGAAGAAGAAGAGAAGCGTATTGTTGAAAAGCAAAAAGATCGCAACTATATCGCTTCAAAATTGCAGCAAGCACAGAAAGATTGGGCTGAGCAATCTATGGAAGCGCAAGCGCAAAATCTAACCCGCGTATTGCAAAACTTGGTTGAAGAGCAAGGTATTGGTATGTTAATTCGCGCTGATACTGGTGTGGTTTTACACGCGGATAGTTCTTTCGATATTTCTGCACAAGTGACAGAAAGATTAAATCAAATTAAGTAGTTCGCTTTATTTGATAAACTGCCTTCTGTTAAAGAGCAGTACTTTTAATAGTGATAGCAATATACGGTTAAGCTAGTAATGACGCGTGATACTAAAAGCGACAATAAAAATGAGTATACGTTAACAGCGCTAGCTGAATTGCTAGGTGCAGAGCTTGTATTGCGTAATGGCTTAACCGATGCCACTGATATTCTTATCAGTGGCATCGCGCCGTTATCTTCTGCGATAGCATCGCAGCTTTCTTTTTGTGCCAGTGCCAAACATCATGCTGAGTTAATCGCCACTTCTGCTGCGGCAGTTATTGTCTCAGCAGATTCCGTTGATGATTGTCCGGTTCATTGTCTAGTTCATAAAAATCCTTATTTAGCTTTTGCACAGTTAAGTCATTCTTTTGATTTACGTCCAAAGCCGGCCTTAGGTATTCATCCCACCGCGGTTATAGCGCCTACGGCATCGATTGCCGAAGGGGCTCGTATTGCACCGGGTGTGGTGGTTATGGATTATGCGACGATTGGTTGCAATGCCAGCATAGGTCCAAATAGTGTTATTGAGGCGTCTGCTTTTATTGGTGATAACGTCACCTTAATGGCGAATACTAATATTGGCTTTGCGGTTAAATTAGGTAATGACGTACGGGTAGATTCAGGTACCGTTATCGGCTCTGATGGTTTTGGTTATGCACCGAATCCTCAAGTTGATGCAGGCCATCGTTGGCAAAAAATAGCGCAGCTTGGTTCGGTCGTTATTGGTGATCGTGTTGAAATTGGCGCAAATACAGTTATCGACAGAGGTGCGCTTGATAATACCGTGATTGAAGATGATGTCATTATCGACAACCAAGTGCATTTAGCGCATAACGTCATTATTGGTCGTGGCACGGCCATTGCTGGCTGCGTGGGTGTTGCTGGCAGTTCGACAATAGGCGAAGACTGCACTATTGCTGGCGGTGTTTGTGTCACTGGGCATATCACTATTGCCGATAAAGTCACGGTATTGGGTATGAGTAAAGTGACAGGCTCTATAAAGCAGTCGGGTACTTATTCTTCGGGCACTGGTACACAAGAAATAAGTGGTTGGCGTAAAAGTGCTGTGCGATTTACGCAGCTAGATGCTTTACACCAACGTGTTAAAACACTTGAAAAACAACAAAAAGATTAACCTTTAATTCAGTTCGCTATAATTTTATTTGAATAAGATGTAGTGGCGATTTTTAATAAAAGTTTGGAACAAACCGTTAATGGACATTACTGAAATTAGAGAATACTT
>DMZE01000061.1 GCA_003492055.1 Cellvibrionales bacterium | reverse complement strand
CTTCTTCTTCTGTTTCTTTTGTTTCAGATGTTTCTACTTTTTCTGAAATTTCACTACTATCATTTTCCGCCGTCTGTGTATCGGCGTCAGTGGTAGATTCTTCGTTTAAATCTTTTATTGGAAGCCCTTTAGCCAGTCGATGAGTATTCTCAATGGCATTACGTGCTTCAGTATCATTGTCGATAATAGAGCGGCGGACCGCTTCATTAAGCGATAACTCTGTCATGTCAGCATATTTATCATTCAGCGCAATTTGCTCTGTTAAATAAATATAGTCAGGATCATCGACGATACGTGCTTTATGTTGCGTAGTAAGTGTGTCGACCAAAGCGCTGTAATTGCCATAGTTTCTATGTCTAATGGGCTCTACGGTATCCCAGTTAAGAGCAAAGTCGAGAGTGTCTTCACCAATTTCTTGACTGTCATAAAGCGACGGTAAAACGATATCCGGAATAACACCGCGATGCTGAGTACTACCGCCAGATATGCGATAAAATTTTGCCTCGGTAAGCTTTAAACTGCCGTGACTTAAATCAGCCAGCTGCTGCACGGTGCCTTTACCAAATGATTGACTACCGACAATTAATCCGCGTTCGTAATCTTGAATGGCGCCAGCAAAAATTTCAGAAGCTGATGCACTTAGACGATCAATTAATACGGCAATAGGTTTTTTGTAGTAGTTTGGGTTAGGGTAGTTAGACTGTCTTGCTACGCGTCCATTAGGTGCTCTGATTTGCACCACTGCACCACGCTCAACAAACAAACCCGTTAACTGATTCACTTCTTGAAGTGAGCCGCCACCGTTGCCACGCAGGTCAATAACAATGCCTTCTACATTTTTTTCTTCAAGCTCTGCGAGTAGTTTGCGAACATCACGAGTGGTGCTCTTATAATCGGCATCACCGTTACGTGAACCTTCAAAGTCAATATAAAAGGTAGGTATAGAGATAACCCCGATTTTATGCACTTCATCATTATGGTAAATATCCAATACCGATTGCTGCGCGGCTTGCTCTTCTAATTTAACGGTGTTTCTAACAATTTGAATTAGTTTGCTTTCATCAGGGTTAACAGAGACTTCTGATAATACCTCTAAGGTGACGGTAGTATCTTTTTTGCCCCTAATAAGCTCCACAACTTCATCAAGTCTCCAGCCAATAACATCAACACGCTCACCATCGGCGCCTTGTGCCACGCCAATGATTTTGTCAGCAGGTTGTAATTCACCTTGTTTGTCAGCAGGACCTGCAGTAATTAAACGCTCAACAACAGTATGTTCGCCATCGCGACGTAAAACAGCCCCTATGCCTTCAAGAGATAAACGCATATTGATAGAGAAGTTCTCAGAGGTGCGTGGTGATAAATAGTTGGTGTGCGGATCATAAAGGCCCGTCAGAGAGTTAATATAAATTTGGAATGCATCTTCTGCATTTAACTGCTTAATACGCTGACGTTGATTGGTATAACGTTTAGTCAATGTTTCAATAATAGCGGCTTCATCTTTATCGGCAAGCATTAAACCCAGTGTCGTGTTTTTGAGTGACTTTCGCGCACGGTCAGCGAGTTCATTTTTATCAGCTGCCCATGGTTGATCTTCAGCTTCGAGTAATAAGCTTTCTTCAAGTGTGAAATCTAATGCTGCAATACGTTCAGGTAATTCGGCAATCAGGGAATCAAGATGCATGAGCAATTTTTCACGGTAGCGGTTAAACATAGTAAAGCTAGGGGTAAGGTTGCCGCGACGAATACCGTCATCCAAAATTAAGCGATAGGCTTCAAACTCATTAATATCCTTTTGGCTAAAATAGCTTTTTGATGGATCTAGGCGTTTTAAATAATTATCAAATAAAGCGGATGATAGTTCGTCATCAAACTCTCGCTGCGTGTAATGACGGCGCTGTAGCTTAAGAAGAATCTCTTCAGCGGTACGAATTTGACGAATACTGGGCTTAAGCGCTTCAAGAGGCTTCTCTTCAATGGCTTCATCTGCCATTTCAACTTGGCTACTTAATGTACTTTCTGACAGGTCATCAGGGAGATTACTTAGTGCTTGAGTGGCCGATATTGGCAATAACAGTAAAAGAGTAAGCCAAATGCGAAGTGAGCGTTGTTTTATAAGCATAGAGTGAGGTCTTTTTTGTATGTTAAATAACGCAGTAAATAAGCAATTTATTTTGTGCCTTACCATTGAGTTAGGTGTCTATTCTACCCTAAACTATAGACCCTCGCGCAGCACTGTGTATGGCTTTTTTTGTGATCTATATAGCGTGGGCTTTTCTAGACTTTATTCTCGTTGAGATATGAAAAATGCCTTACTTATTACTACTTTTTATTGCCATCCCAATTATTGAGATGTGGCTGCTAATTTCCATTAGTAGGCATATTGGCGCGTTACTAACGATTTCATTAGTTGTAGCAACAGCGGTTATTGGCGTCCATTGGCTGCGACAACAAGGCTTTTCGACGCTTTTAAAGCTAAATGAGCGATTATCAGCCGGCGAAATGCCTGCGCGTGAAATCACAGAGGGTGTGATTATAACGATAGGAGGCGCTCTTCTCCTTACGCCAGGGTTCGCTACTGACGCCTTGGGTTTTGCTTGTCTGTTTGCGCCATCAAGAGCACTTTTGGTTAAAAGCTTATTCTCACGCATTCAAAATGGCATTATGGCGAGTGCTATGTCAGCAAGCTCTATGTCTACAGGTTCTATGTCTTCAGCTTCTATGTCGGGTCAAGCCAGCGCTAATCATTCCAATAATACTATGGAGGGCAGTTTTACCTCAGAGGGCTCTTTATCCAATAAGCCAATGGCAAGTTCTTCTTCTCCTCGTCAGCAAGCGCAACCTAATCCCATGGGACATATCAATGCGGTTTTCGGTGGGCGTGATAGCGCGAATGATAATAAAGTGATCGATGGCGAATGCTCTCGAGAAGACTAGAGCGGTTGATATTTGTACAGCGCAGTATGATTGCTTGTTAATTAAATACCTTTCTTTCAAAAAGTAGTCAAAGTGATTAGAAAGTTTAACCGCCTCCCTTGAATTGTCAGTAAATGCCCTTATCTAGTTTGTTCGTTACCAATTGCGCCATATTCCATTCTTTTATAGTGTCTTGGCGCTTGACGTGCGTTTTTTCGTTCCTACAATTGGCTCTCGCTCATTTTGAGCTTATTTGTGGTTGTAGAGTTGCAGTTTTTAGCGCGTCAAACCGCTCGTATCACTGCGTTAACTATCAGGTTCAAGACCTCGAACACCTAATGTGTTCGCTGTATTAATATCAATATCAGGAGATTGAAAAAGATGAAAATTCGTCCCTTACACGATCGTGTAATCGTTCGTCGCAAGGAGGAAGAAGCAACCTCTGCTGGTGGTATCGTGCTACCAGGTTCTGCTAAAGAAAAACCTAATCAAGGTGAAGTTATCGCCGTTGGTAACGGTAAAGTATTAGATAACGGTGATGTACGCGCTCTTGACGTTAAAGTCGGTGATGTTGTGGTATTCGGAAAATACGCGGGTAGCGACACGATTGATGTTGAAGGCGAAGAGCTAGTGATATTGAGCGAGTCGGATATCAAAGCGATCATCGATTAAATGGTTTCAACACGGTACTTCATATAAGTCGATACCGGTGTTGGCTCCAGTACAGATACAACAAACAATTTATTTTCTAGTTATTATTTAAAAGTAGGGTAATCATCATGGCTGCTAAAGACGTGAAATTCGGCGATGCTGCTCGAGCAAAGATGCTTGACGGCGTAAACATCCTAGCGGATGCAGTAAAAACAACACTTGGACCAAAAGGTCGTAACGTTGTATTAGATAAAGCTTTCGGCGCTCCCACTGTCACTAAAGACGGTGTATCGGTTGCTAAAGAAATTGAACTTGAAGACAAGTTCGAAAACATGGG
>DMZE01000162.1:1660-6565 GCA_003492055.1 Cellvibrionales bacterium | reverse complement strand
GTGCTCAAGCTTCGCCGTTAAGCTTACGGCATTTTTGGTTACTTTTTTTGCTGCAGACAGCGTAGTTTGCTGCGCGCCTGAAGGGCGTCCCGTAGGGTGAGCGAAGCGAATACAAAAAGTGACTGGCTGTCGGGCCACCCCCGACGACCTTAATCTTGACCTCAAAAATTAAAACTAAAAAAACCAAAGTCGCGGCCCTTTAAAAGCAACCGCGCACCCATTATCTAAGTAATTGTTTCTTCCGAGTGAATAGGCTCATCCAGCGTAATCACCAGCATCCCTTTGTAAACTTCTATCAAGCAATGTTTACCAGTTGAAAATCCAGCTTTTGCTAACCATTCTCCTTGGAGCTGAATAAACGGTTTCGTCTTTTGTGCCGCTGTGCTTTTTCTTGGTTTAATTTTTGCTGCTTTAACTTTCGCTGTTTTTAGTTGCTGAAAATCAGCATAGGGCTTGAGAGGCTCTTCTATGCTAGGGTGTTTTAGTAAATAAACATTGGCTGTGTTTGTATAAGGATTAGGGTATGAGCTTTGTGTGTTTTGTTGGTCTATCGCGGTGGTTATCATCTTCAAAGTCCTTTGTTGGCGTCAGATAGTGTGTTGCTCTAGAAGAGGGTATGTTGCCATCAAAATCTTAACATTGCACTGTTTAAATATACAGTATTACGTATTGTTTGCATTGTAAAAATTTTTACGAAGAATGTTGTAGTGGGTGGTTAATCAATGATGCGGAGAGACTTTATTAGTTTTATACGATGACAGTGATTGAGTTAAGTTATCTCAGCTATCGCTAAATTCACTTTCACTAAAAATATCATCGTAGCTTGATGAGCCGGCAATGCGTTGTTCTTCATTTGCCCAACCAATAAAATCATTGTTTTTACAGCGGACTGAGCAAAACGGTCGCTCGGGAAACTTCTCAGTCCATTGAATGCTGGTTTTACAACTAGGGCAGTCTACTGAGAGTGTTGGCTTTTCTATCTCTTGTTTCATTTTGCTTCCTTGGTCTTTGTTTTTTCAATGCTGCTGCTTGGTTGCTGTTTATTGACTTAGTGATTAATTAAATTTTGTTTGCTAGCAAGTTGTTGGTATTGAGCGTGTATCGCTAATACCTTTTTTTCAAGCTCTGCCAGTGTGCCGATATTCTCTATTTTATCATTAGCGAGTAATTGTTTGTCTTCTCGAGACATTTGCGCAGCAATAATGGCATCCACTTGTTCTTGGGTATTATGGTCGCGAGCCATTGTTCGCTCAATTTGTAATGATTGCGGTATATCGATTAGTAATAAGCGATCAACTAATTTATGTTGATTCGTTTCCATTAGTAATGGTGATTCAAGTATGCGGTAGTCGGCTTCACTCTTACTTTTATTCTTGTTCAAGTGTTCCATAATACGTTGGCGAATCAACGGATGAGTCAGATTTTCTAGCCACTGCTTAGCGGTGTGGCTTGATTCCGCATCGGAAAATATTTTCTTTCGCAGAGCTGCTCTATCGAGGCTGCCATCATCAAGTAATATCGTTTGGCCAAAGTGCTGGGCAATGGCTTTAAGCGCTTCGCTACCGGGTTCGACGATTTCTCTAGCGACGTTGTCAGCATTCACAACCGTTACGCCAAGTTTGGCAAATATTGTCGCCGCGGCAGATTTCCCGCTACCTATTCCACCTGTTAGCCCCACCACAAACATACCACAATCTCTTTTCGTTATTGTCGACCCGTTCATTGTATATGAAGGTGATAGTAGCTGCCAAAAAGCATTTTGGTCATAGTGATCTAAACTGTGATCGATGTATAGACGGTTGCTAAAAGGTTACTGAGTCGGCATTTTTTAATTGCGGCTCTCAATGGTGACTTGTATGAATCTTGTGATTCTATTAATCTCCGCTTCCACAAAATGTCACAGCAGCGAGGGTGTGACACAGAATCTGAATGTTGATGATGAAAAATCGGCACTCGGTTAGGGATAGGCTAGTAAAGGACTTTGCCATGTTTATTGATGAACGAACACGTACGTTACAAAAGCATCTTCTTGATGTGCTCTACGAACAAACTAATAGTAATGGCGGTACTGCGCACAGTGAAGAGGTTATTCGCTTTAGAAATAACCCTTACGGCGCAGAATTTTCTAATTTTTTCTATTGTCGAGAACTAAAGCTTAAATCGTGGTACCCGCAGTTAATGCAGCCAACGCGAGATCAAAAATTTGATTTATGGCAGGCGCTTCAGCTTCGCTGCAGTTATGCAGATGTGGACGAGCCACAGATATGGGGTGCTGCAACCGATATCTACAGTCTCGTGAGTCATTTACGTATGTCTGAGCGAGATTCCATTTAGGTACTCACGCAATAGTCGAATTCGATTGATTCTGATTTTTTTACCTCAGCTTGCTCATTTCTCCATCTCTTCACCTCTAGTTTTTCGCTTTTAGCCCACATACCTTGTACTAAGCAAGGCATGTGGGCTTTTCTCGTTTTGATTCATAGTATTTAAACCACCCATTATTTAAACCGCTTATCATAGGTATCTTGAACGTTCGCTATTCATTACTGACGGTTTATCGATATCAAGCGTATTGGTTTCAGTGGTAACTAGCTGTTCTGTTAGAGCTTCGGTTAGAGGTCCTTATATAGGGGAATAATGACAGTCGATGCCTAGAAGCCTTGGCGATCATTCTGGCGCAGTTTAGACTGGTGTTTACTCGCATTATGCCTTTTGTGTTGCCAGAGGCTAGGTGCCAACCCTATTAATAGCATGACGGAGTGTATTGGATGGATTTTATTGGTAGTCATATCCTGTCCATAGATCAGTTTGAACGTGTAGATATTGACCGCATATTTGATGTTGCTCGAATGATGGAGCCCTATGCTCAGCGTCATCGAGTCACAAAAGTGCTCGATGGTGCCATTCTCGGCAATATGTTCTTTGAGCCCAGTACGCGAACGCGTGTTAGCTTTGGTTGTGCGTTTAACCTGCTGGGTGGTGAGGTAAGAGAAACAACGGGTTTTGAAAACTCGGCCTTGGCTAAAGGTGAATCTTTGTACGATACCGCTAGAGTGTTGAGCGGCTACAGTGATGTTATCGCTATGCGCCATCCTGCCGAGGGCTCGGTAAGTGAGTTTGCCTCAGCCAGTCGCGTTCCCGTTATTAATGGTGGCGATGGTGCTAATGAGCATCCCACACAAGCTTTACTCGATTTATACACCATCGAAAAAGAATTAATTGGTAAAGGGCGGGGCATTGATGGCCTGCGTATCGGTATGATTGGTGATCTTAAGCATGGTCGAACCGTACACTCGCTGGCTAAATTGTTATCGCGTTATAAAAATATTGAATTGCATTTGGTATCACCTGAGGCATTACAAATGCCAGAGGCGCTGGTCGAAGTGCTTCGCGAAGCCAATCACCGCGTTATTATTTCTGATGATCTTGAGTCGAGTATTTCACATGTCGATATTGTCTACTCGACGCGTATTCAAGAAGAGCGTTTTGGAACTAAAGAAGAGGCTGATTTATACCGAGGCAAATTCCGTTTAAATCAAAGTGTTTATACCCAGCACTGTGAACCCAATACCGTCATTATGCATCCCTTACCGCGTGACTCTAGAGCCGAAGCCAATGAGTTGGATAGCGATTTAAATGAAAATCCTAATCTCGCCATTTTCCGTCAGACTGATAATGGTATTGTGCTTCGTATGTCGTTGTTTGCATTAGTGTTAGATGTCGTTGATAAAGTGGATGACAGCGCGCAAGCCGTGCGCTGGTATACCGGTAGCCGATTTCAGTAATCGCTGATGATGCTGATCATAAACAATAAAGCTGCACGTCAATTACAGGCAATCTATTTTGGATAAGCCTTCAAATAGCAATAAAGCCATTGCAGCCCCTAGCTTATTAAACTCCAGCGCAGTCGTGGGCGTCATGACCATGCTTTCGCGTGTAATGGGCTTGGTAAGAGATGTCGTTATAGCGCGGCTAATTGGTGCGGGTGGTTATGCCGATGCGTTTTTTGTTGCGTTTAAAATCCCCCAATTTCTTCGACGATTATTTGCTGAAGGCGCTTTTGCGCAAGCCTTTGTGCCGGTGTTATCCGAGTATCGTCAGCGCTATGAGGCCGAAGGCAATGTCGCGGCTATTAAAGGACTAATTAATGCCGTGTGCGGCGTGCTTGGCGGTACTTTATTTATGTTGGTGGGTTTAGTGGTGTTGGCTGCGCCAGTGGTTACCGCTATTTTTGCGCCAGGATTTATTGACCAACCTGAAAAGTTTGCCATAACACAGCAAATGTTACGCATCACTTTTCCTTATTTATTATTGATTTCATTAACCGGCTTTGCAGGGGCTATTCTTAATAGCTACGATCGCTTTGTGGTGCCCGCTTTTACACCCGTGTTACTCAATTTATCCTTAATTGGTTTTGCCTTATTTGCTACGCCGTTTTTTTCACAGCCGGTTTACGCCTTAGCCTGGGCGGTGTTGTTTGCAGGTGTTTTACAGTGGTTATTCCAATTACCATTTCTGGCTAAAATTGATCGCCTGCCTAAACCCAAATGGGACCTTAAGCATGCCGGCGTTAAAAAGATTTTAATCTTAATGGTGCCTGCCATTTTTGGTGTTTCAGTGAGCCAAATTAATTTATTACTCGATACTGTACTGGCTTCATTTTTACCCACGGGTAGTGTGTCTTGGTTGTATTATTCTGATCGCTTAGCCGAGTTGCCATTAGGCGTGTTTGGTATTGCCATTGCCACAGTGATATTGCCAGGCTTATCTCGATTGCAGTTACAGAACTTGAGCGCCGAGAGTGAAGAGTCTAACGGTGGGTCTGCGGCGCGCTTTAGAGCTACATTAAATTGGGCCTTACGTTGTATTACCTTAGTCGCTATTCCAGCAACGGCGGCATTAATC
>DMZE01000162.1:0-1565 GCA_003492055.1 Cellvibrionales bacterium | reverse complement strand
GGGTTTTATGCGCAACAAGATATGAAAACCCCTGTGCGTATTGGCATTATCGCCATGGTCTCCAATATGGTGTTAAACCTAATATTTGTATTGATTTTGCATCATTATTGGCAGTTAGGTCACGTTGGCTTGGCATTAGCCACCTCGTTATCGGCTGCGCTTAATGCGTGGTTGCTGTTTAGAGGGCTGTCGGTCAATAAGCTGCTAACAGATAGCAGTGCTGGCAAGGGTGGGCTACTGACGAGCGACTACTGGCGCTTATTGTTACAAGTGCTGTTAGCTGTATTAGCCATGGTTGCCGTGCTTGTTTGGCTATTACCAGAGCTATCATCGTGGGCGGCAGCGAGTTGGACAGCGCGTTGTTATGACTTGTCGATGCTGTGTATAGCTGGTTTAACCACCTATCTTATTGCCTTGTGGGTATTGGGTGTCAGAGTGCAGCAGTTCAAATCGCCTGAGGCGGGTTAAAAAGCGCTAGAAGCCGGTAGTTTTTCTACTCTAGAACCGCGATTTTCCAAGTCGACTAAGTATATAATCTCCAGCTAATTTAAGGTTGCTATTCTTTCTACATACGTTTGGAGTGGTCGGTGGAGCTGGTTCGCGGCATACACAATTTAAAAGATCAGCACGGTCACGCTAGCTCCGGCAAAGCGGGCTCGGTGTTAACCATTGGCGCCTTTGATGGTTTGCACTGTGGGCATCGCTCTGTGCTCAATCATTTACGTATGCGGGCCAAAGAAGCCGGCTTACCGTCGGTGGTTGTCACCTTAGAGCCGTTGCCAAGGGAATACTTTGCGCCGCTAGATGCACCGCCAAGATTAATGAGCTTTCGAGAAAAATGCGAAGGTTTTGCCGCGCTAGGTATTGATAGAGTCATCTTAGTTCGCTTTGATGATGGCATGCGTAATATGGAAGCAACGGATTTTATTGAGCAGGTATTTGTTAACGGCCTTAATGCCAAGCATATTGTCGTCGGTGATGATTTACGTTTTGGGCGTGATGGAGCCGGTGATTTTGAACTGTTAAACACTTTAGCGCGTAAACATGATTTTACTGTTGAAGATACAACAACGCTGGAGCTCGAAGGGCATCGTATTTCGAGCTCACGTATTCGCCAGTTACTCGAAGCGGGTGATTTTGGCGAAGCAGAAGAGTTGCTGGGCCGGCCATACAGTATTTCAGGTAAGGTGGTTTACGGTAAGCAATTAGGGCGCGTATTAAAAGTGCCAACCGCCAATGTTGAACTGCATCGTCTGCGGGCAGCCATGTCAGGCGTTTATGCGGTTGAGGTCAATATTCAAGGTAGCGACGCCAATGCTGATCAATGGTTGCCGGGTGTTGCTAATGTGGGTTGTCGACCGACAGTTAATGCATCGATTAAAGCGATTCTTGAAGTCCATTTATTGGATTTTGATGCTGATTTATATGGTCGACGTATTGATGTTAGGTTTCGTAAAAAAGTGCGTGAAGAACAAAAATTTGATTCGATCGATTTGCTTAAGCAGCAAATTCATCGAGATGTTAATACCGCGAAAGACTATTTTTTACGTTAAGTTTTTACGTTA
>DMZE01000169.1 GCA_003492055.1 Cellvibrionales bacterium | reverse complement strand
AGCCAACTTCATCGCTGAATTGAGCGAGTTTATGCGTGGTGTCTTGTGAGTCACCGCCGCCATTGTAAAAAAAGTGGCCTATATTGTGAGCTTTAAAAACTTCAATTAGCCTTTCATATTCGGCGCGACTTTCGTCAATACCTTTAAGTTTATAGCGGCATGAGCCAAAGGCGCCGCTGGGTGTATGGCGCAATTGTCGAATAGTTGCGGCCGACTCTTTACTGGTATCAATTAACTCTTCATTGAGCGCACCGAGAATACCGTTTTGGCCGGCATAAACTGTGCCGATATCTTTGCTGGCTTTAGCGGCTTCAATAACACCGCAAGCTGAGGCGTTGATAACAGCGGTAACGCCGCCGGATTGTGCGTAGAATGCATTTCTTTTTGGCATAAATAGGTCTGACGGAAAGTTGAGAGGCTAATGATGGGCCCAAGGGCCTAATGTTTGGTAAGCATTATCGTAAAATTTTTTGCAAAGTGCTGTGATAAAATGTTTGTAATTGTTGCCCAATTTATTGGGAACTACTTTTGTGGTGCTAAATATTCGTCATCGATTGGTATCTACGGGCTTTGGAAGTGTTGGTTTTTAAAAATAGTTTAGCAATAAAAAATTGTAAATAGGTAAAATGATTTAATGCATATTCATATACTCGGTATTTGCGGCACTTTTATGGGTAGCCTTGCGCTGTTGGCGCGAGAGGCTGGACATATTGTTACTGGCGCAGATCAAAACGTCTATCCGCCGATGAGTGATCAACTTGAAGCGGCAGGCATTGAGCTTTATCAAGGTTACGATGCAGAACATATTGCTGCCTTGTCGCCCGATAGCGTCATTATTGGTAATGCACTCTCGCGCGGTAATCCCTCGGTCGAATATGTATTGAATGAAGGGCTGCATTATCAGTCTGGCCCTGAATGGTTGTCTGAGCATGTGCTGCGTGATAAATGGGTATTGGCAGTTGCGGGCACCCACGGTAAAACGACAACAGCCAGTATGTTAGCGTGGATTTTATCTTATGCGGGTTTAGAGCCGGGTTATTTAATTGGGGGCGTGCCCAGTAATTTTGGTCAGTCGGCGCGTTTAGGCAGTGCGCCTTATTTTGTTATTGAGGCCGATGAATACGATACAGCGTTTTTTGATAAGCGTTCTAAGTTTGTTCACTACCACCCAAAAACTTTAGTCATTAATAATTTAGAATTTGATCACGCTGATATTTTTGATGACTTAGCCGCGATTCAGCGTCAGATGCATCATTTGGTTCGCACCGTTCCCGCCAAGGGACAAATCATGATTCCTAACGTGACTGCATTAAATTCGGTTATCGATATGGGGTGTTGGTCGACATTAGAATACCTTTCTGGCGAGCAGAGTCCTTGGGAAATTAGTTTAGAGACGGCTGATCAGTCGACGTTTAATGTGGCAAAGGGCGAAGACTGCGGGCAAGTAGAGTGGACATTATGTGGAGTGCATAATCGTGATAATGCGCTTGCAGCTATTGCGGCGGCACACCATATTGGTGTGAGTGTTAATACGGCAACAGCGGCGTTGTGTGAATTTACTAGCGTGAAGCGACGTATGGAGCGTTTGGCTTGTATTGATGGCGTAACGGTATATGACGATTTCGCGCATCATCCTAGCGCTATAAAAACCACTTTGGCGGGTATGCGAGCACGCTGTAAAAGCGGTCGTGTTATCGCCATTATTGAGCCTCGATCAAATACCATGCGTATGGGGTGTCATAGTGATGACCTCCCTGCTGCGATTGCCGATGCTGATTACGTGTGGTGGTATGAATTGGAAGTAAATAGTAGCGTGCTTGAAACGTTGTTTACTGCTAACGATAAAGTAGCAGTGAGAAATAGCATCCCTTTAATTATTGAACAAGTCGTTGCGCAGGCGCAGGCAGGTGATGAAATTGTCATTATGAGTAATGGTGGTTTTGGCGGTATACATACTACGTTAATTAATTCCTTAGGCATGCGTGAAGAGTCTTAGCAATTAAATATTATTTATGAATTAAATATTGAAAAAAACTGAAGAAAAAAATATGAAAAGAATAACCTTAGCGATTACAGGTGCCTCGGGTGCGCAATATGGATTGCGATTATTAGAGGTGTTGCTGGCGGCTAAAGTGGAAGTGCATTTTTTAATTTCAGATGCGGCGCGGCAAGTGATGGCATTAGAGATGGGTGTTAATTTACCGAGTGATGATGCCGAATTGGTTGAGTATTTTACTGAGCAGTATCAAGCGAGTGCCGAACAGATTCATGTTTATGGGCGTAAGCAGTGGGGAGCATCGGTAGCATCGGGTTCTAATGCGCCAGATGCAATGGTTATTTGTCCTTGTAGTTCAGGCACCTTATCGGCGGTGGCTACGGGCGCTAGCAATAATTTAATTGAGCGCGCCGCTGATGTAATGTTAAAAGAGCGAAAGCAATTAATTATTTTGCATCGAGAGATGCCCTTATCAACGATTCATCTTGAGCACTTATTGAGTTTGTCGAAGTTAGGTGTGGTAGTTATGCCGGCATCACCGGGGTTTTATCATAAGCCGACAAGCGTTGAAGATATGATAGATTTTGTTGTGGCGCGCATATTGGATCATCTTGGTGTTGAGCAAACTTTAATGGCGCGTTGGGGTCAATCTTAGCGGCGGTTGAATAGGTCTTTTTTATTTAAATTAAATAGCTATCAAAAAAAGTCATTATTGATTTTATTATTATATTAATAGGGGTTCACTTTGTCAGATTCTCGTTCAATTCTATCTTCAGCGTTCGCTAAAGTTTATGACGCTATTATTTTGTCGCGCCCTTGGCTGATTATATTTTTATTGACGGTAACCACTGCGTTGGCGGGTTTTTGTGCGCAGAATTATAAAGTTGATGCGTCTGCTGATGCCTTAGTGCTTGAGGGCGATAAAGACTTAGCTTTCTTTCGCGAGGTCGGTAAGCGATATGCTGCAGAAGAGTTTTTTATTGTGGCTTATCAGCCAAAAGAAGCTTTATTCTCGGAGCAGTCTTTAAATAATATAAGTGAGTTAGTGAGTGATCTAGAAAAAATTAAAGGTGTATCGACGGTGATGTCCATATT
>DMZE01000175.1 GCA_003492055.1 Cellvibrionales bacterium | reverse complement strand
GGGCCACCCCCGACGACCTTGACTTTAAAGCTCAAAAAAATTCGAAATCAAAAACTAAAACTAAAATTTAAACTGAAACTAAGAATAAAGATAACAATCTCTCAACAAGCCTAACTCCCCCTCCGTCAAACCAATCTCCTCCCGCAAATACCTATCCACCCCACCATACCGCGAATCTATCGTATCCATAGCCGCCTGCAAATAACTCGCCTTCACCCTCAAAATAATCGCTATCGCCTTACGATTAAACGGACTCTTCACTTTCCCTTTATGCTTATCATCTAAACCTTTACTCTCACTCGCAGCATAATAACTCACCGCCCAACGCTCAACCTCCTTAGCAATATCAACATACTCATTGGTGCGTAAATAATCCTCCATAATGCATTCAGCATTCACGCCTAATGCAGAAAGCATTAACAAACCACCAAACCCCGTCCTATCCTTACCCGCTGAACAGTGAATAATAGAACTGCTGTTTGCATTCGCTATTAACGTATCAAACATTTTCCGATAACTGGCTTGATGACTAATCACCAAGTCACAATTAATATCCTGCATAAAGTTATCGATAATGGTTTCATCAATATGATCATCATTAACGTACTCATTATTTAACGCAGAAAAAAGATCTGTCGCACTGCCTGGCGAAATCGAAATAGCAGTTGGCACTAAACCCTCGGGCAATTGACTCGGCTGTCTTGCCATTTCGTCTGCACGACGGAAATCACAAATGGCTTGTATATTTAATTGTTGTAGCACTTGCTTATCTGCATCAGACATTTCGCCCATATGGCCAGTGCGAAATAATTTACCCCATACAACTTGCCTTCCATCTGCCGTTAATTGCCCACCATAATCTCTAAAGTTAGCAGTCACCGACATAGGTAAAAGTCGAGGCGCAACTCTTAGGCGCTGATTAACAGCTGTATCACTATCTAGAAAATTAATAACAGGATGTGAATAAGCATTCACAGTAATACCCGTAGCGGCCTGTAACATGACATAGGTTAATTCGATTGACTGCTCGCCCGCTTCAGCAAAAACGGATAACACTATTGGATCGGAGAAATTTTGTCCTGCAAGCTGCTCACAACATATCGAATATTGATTGATATCAATGGACTCGCACTGCCATCGAATCTGCCAACCCTCGGCAGAAGGAATGATGGATAAATCGATATCGGTTAACGCTGACTGATTGAGGTCGATCATACTGTGGCTTCTATTATTGATTGTGACGTCATTAACTACTTTAACAACGAAAATACTTTTACTAAGAGCAGGCCACCTAGGCTAAGGCTGTCTAGGCTAATAACTGTTTTAAACAGAATGTACAAAAAGAATATACGCCATGCATATCAATACGGTTTAAAGAAAATTTGAATCAAAAAAAACGCGCCAGACAAAAAAATCGGCGCGCTTATAGAACATCTAATTTCTCGTATAACGAATCATCCTAAAACGGGATATCATCATCCCAATCATCACCACCGGCAGGTGCAACAGGCGCTTGTGGCTGCTGCTGAGGCGCTTGCTGCTGATATTGTTGCTGTGGCTGCTGGCGAGGCGCTTGTTGCTGGAATTGCTGACCACCACCTTGTTGCTGGCCGCCGCCTTGCTGACCTTCACCCGAGCCACGACTATCAAGCATTTGTAATTCGCGCGCAAAAACATCGGTTGCATAGCGATCTTGGCCCGTTTGCTTATCTTGATACTTACGCGTGCGCAATGAACCTTCAATATAGACCTTAGATCCCTTGTTTAAATATTGAGCAGCTATTTCAGCCAAACGACCATTGAATACAACACGATGCCATTCAGTTCGCTCTTTTTGCTCGCCGGTTTGCTTATCTTTCCAGCCTTCAGAGGTCGCTATACTAATATTAGTGATAGAGCCGCCATCAGGAAATGTACGAGTCTCAGGCTCCTGCCCTAAATTACCCACCAATATCACTTTATTAATGCCACGCGCCATAGTATCTCTCCGCTTTTACGGTTTATTTAAATTGGGTGACAATATATACGAATTAGGTTCCCATCACTACAGTATTGACGGACTATTCAATGTCTATTTTCATTCTCCACCGCTAGGTCTATATTTCAGCAATAATTCGATCTAAAACACCGCTTAACTTTGCTATCACCCGCCGTGCTCTTTATACTTTCCGGTTTTGCGCTGCAGAAACATTGTCATAAAAAATCGCCTCCTCAAAACCGGAGACGAACGGTATTTCACCGCCTTAAATACGACTGAATATGAGCCGCCTACTGGCTTTCGACGTATATTGACTATTAATCTAAAGCACTAATCTACTTTTAAGTATCTATCCGTTAATTCAATGCCGTTATATAAGGCAATGAATGACCTATAGCAACCAGCGAACCACCCCAGCGAAAAAAACACCATGGATAAAATAGTTGTACGCGGCGCCCGCACCCACAACCTCAAAGATATTGACATAGAATTACCCCGCGATAGCTTTATTGTTATTACCGGTTTATCAGGTTCTGGAAAATCGTCATTAGCCTTCGATACCCTATATGCAGAAGGACAACGCCGCTACGTTGAGTCGCTATCGACCTATGCTAGACAATTCTTGTCCTTAATGGAAAAACCCGACGTTGATCATATTGAAGGACTTTCACCCGCTATTTCGATTGAGCAGAAATCCACCTCGCATAACCCTCGCTCGACCGT
>DMZE01000019.1 GCA_003492055.1 Cellvibrionales bacterium | reverse complement strand
GCATTACAAGATGACACTGTCATTGCTGGTGCATTGAATCTATTTTCTTCTGACACTTTATTCGGTCGGTATTGGGGCTGCAATCAGGACGCTGAATTTTTGCACTTTGAAGCTTGTTACTATCAAGGTATAGAATTTTGTATTGAAAAGGGCTTAAAGAAATTCGATGCCGGCGCTCAGGGTGAGCATAAAGTTAAACGTGGCTTTAGGCCTATTAATACTTGGTCTAATCATTGGATTAAACACCCTGATTTTAGAGTGGCTATTAATCGCTTTATTAAAAGTGAAGCCGAGCAAGTCAAAACCAATATTGCCACTACCTCACAGTGGTTACCTTTTAACAGTCGTGAATAGCAATCTAGACGTATAATACTTTCAATTACTTTCTTTGTTAGGAGTTAGCGCATGTCGACCCCAAGACCTTTTTCCATACTCGGTATTCAGCAAGTGGCTGTTGGCGGCCTAGACAAAAAAAAGTTACGCGCATTTTGGGTTGATACTTTAGGGTTGCGTTATACCGGCAGTTACATAAGTGAAACTGAAAATGTCGACGAAGATATTTGTGAGCTTGGCCGCGGCGCATTTAAAGTAGAAATCGATTTAATGCAACCCATTGACGCGAGTAAAAAACCTAAAGTCCATGATCCGGCTTTAAATCATATAGGTTTATGGGTTAATAATTTAAATGCCGCTGTAAAATGGCTTACGGAACAAGGTGTGCGTTTTACGCCCGGCGGCATTAGAAAAGGTGCTGCCGGTTATGATGTTTGTTTTATTCACCCTAAAGGCAATGAGGCTTTTCCGATAGGCGCCGAAGGGGTATTAGTAGAACTCGTACAAGCACCTAATAATGTTATTGAAGCCTTTGCGACCATCGCAGAGGCTAATGATGCGCTTTAGTGTAAACCCAAAATAGCCTAACCACCTATCGCCATAAATATATTGGGTAATACAATGGTACGCAAAACATGAATAACAAACATGGCGAGCATCGGCGCAAAATCTAAACCGCCCATAGGTGGAATAATTTTTCTAAACGGCGCCATAAGCGGGTCACTAATTTGACGCAGTAGTGACACCGCAGGATTATAGGATTGAGGCGCAATCCAACTCACAACAATCACAATAATAATGGCGAAGAAGGCAATTTTTAAACTGATATTAATAACGCCGAATAAACCTAATAGCAAAAATAATATAGGGCTTCCACCAACAGTCCCTTTAAGTAGCATCATCAAAACCAGACCAATAATTTGAACTAATAATGCCAAGACGATGGATGGCATATCGACGCCCCATAAGCCTGGAATAAAACGTCTTAACGGCTTTAGTAATGGGTCTGTGGCTTTAACAATAAATTGTGATATAGGATTATAAAAATCAGCGCGAGCTAGCTGCATCATTAAGCGCAGTAGTACCAACATCGTATAAAGCTCAACAACCGAGCTAATTATTAATTCTAATATTTGGTTAATCATTTAAACTCATTCTCGTTTGCAATTTGAATTGATAAAAAATTATAAAGGCACTTATTAATATTCGGCTATAAAAACTAGCCCAGTTCTTTAGCGAGCGCTTGCGAACGCGTAACCGCTGCCTGCATTGCCTGCTCTACCGTATCTTCTATTTTATTGTCTATAAAGCTTTCTATGGCTGCCTGAGTTGTTCCGTTAGGTGATGTTACACGCTTACGCAATTCAGCTACACCAACATCACTTTCTAAAGCCATTCGCGCTGCGCCCAAGGCTGTTTGATGTGTTAACTGTGCTGCTGCTTCGGCCGTTAAACCTAATTTCTCACCAGCCGCTTGCATAGCTTCCATAATTAAAAAGAAGTAAGCCGGGCCGCTTCCTGAAACAGCAGTCACTGCATCTAATTCAAGTTCTTGTTTAACCCAAACAACCGTACCAACCGCCGATAAAATAACATCGGCTGTTTTATGCTGCGCTGTCGATACTGCATCGGTTGCATATAAGCCCGTGGCGCCCACTTGCAGTAATGAAGGAGTGTTAGGCATGCAGCGGACAATCGGGACACTTTCCCCGGCCCAGCTCTGCAAACTCTCACAGCTAATACCCGCTGCAATTGATATCAATAAAGGTTTATTACTATTGAGTACACTCATGAGAGGCGCTAATACTTCACGCATCACCTGAGGCTTAACCGCCATAATAACAACATCGGCCGCTGCAATAATATCGGCATTAGAAGTTGATGTGCTGACTTCACCCATTGCTGAAATAGACGCTAAGCTAGTTTCCGTAGGAGCACTACAAGCAATATGAGTGGCAGGGTAACCCTGCTTTAACAAACCACCGATTAAACTGCGCGCCATATTGCCAGCACCTATAAAAGCAATTCTAGCAATATGTGTGTCTTCGTTATTTGAAGATAAATGATCTGCTGGCTTGGTCAAAACAACTCCGGTCTTCTATTAGTTTTTGTATGCGTGTTTAGTTTGTCTGTTTGGCGTTAAATCTGCCGCGCCATTATGAACTGCGAGCACCAAAAATATCAGTCCCTACGCGCAATAAAGTTGCGCCCTCGGCAATGGCCGGCTCGATATCGGCAGACATGCCCATCGATAAAGTATCAAAACTAGCAGCATCACTGAGCTGCTGTGCCTGCTCGAATAATTGATACATCCGCGCAAAACTGGCTCGCGTGCTTTGGATATCATCGGACTTAGCCGGTATGGCCATCAAGCCACGCAAGCATAAATTCGGCATGTCATTTATCTGTTCCACAGCCGCAAGAACGTCCTCAGGCAACAGCCCCGACTTACTGGCTTCCTTATCGATATTAATTTGTAAGCATATATTGAGCGGCGCTAGGCCTTCAGGGCGTTGATTGCTTAACCGTTGAGCAATACTGACGCGATCAACACTGTGCACCCAGTCGAATAAACTTGCAATAGACCGAGTTTTAT
>DMZE01000125.1 GCA_003492055.1 Cellvibrionales bacterium | reverse complement strand
GTTTTAAATTCAATCGTTTTAAATCGTTGCTTTTATTTCGTTTAAATCATTACGTTTCAGATTGTTACGCTTCAAATCACTCAATGTAAACTAAAGACGATGAAGCGTTGGCCTTACTTGTTTGTCGATTGCTTCTCGCGCCCTAAATATACGTGAACGGACCGTACCTACAGGGCAAGACATCACATCAGCAATATCTTCATAGCTGAGACCATCAAACTCTCGCAAAGTTACCGCAGTCCGTAAATCTTCTGGCAGGCTATCTAAGGCCTGCTTGACAACACCCGCAACCTCATTGCCATGCAAAATACTTTCAGGCGTTTGCATATCTTGCAGTACGTTAGAACCTGAGTAATCATCTGACTCATCGACATCAACGTCGGTACTCGGCGGACGACGCGAACGAGACACTAAATGATTTTTTGCCGTATTAATGGCAATGCGGTACATCCAGGTATAAAAAGCGCTCTCAGAACGAAAATTATTAATAGCACGAAAAGCTTTAATAAAAGCCTCTTGAGCAACATCTTGCACTTCGGCATGATCGCGCACATAGCGAGATATTAAGCTATGAATCTTATGCTGGTATTTAAGTACCAGTAGATCAAAAGCCCGCTTATCACCTTGTTGAACCCGCGCAACTAATTGCGCATCCGCATCACTCATTTAGATAATGTCATCCCTACAGCTCAAATAAGAGGATTCAGCAATCATGCCGAATACGATAAAATTAGATAGTAGATTATTCGGTAACGCAGGCATGCGTGCCTTGCAATTCTTGCGATTCTTAGTTGCCACTCTTGTGTTTACAACAAAGTGCACCAAAACAACCATTTTAAGACTAACCTCTTCTCTTTATTATTCTAGACCTAAACTTTGACGACTCCAACCGCCAACTCAAGGATAAACAGAGTGTTTTTGAATTTTTAGCTCGAAATCGAACAAAAAATCAACCAAAAACAATAATCTGTTAGTTTATAAGCGGTTGAGCGAAGTCTTTCAGACCGCTACCATAGATAGAAGTTCAGACTACAGGATAAAAAACCCTTTATTTTTTATCCATTAAGATGCCTCTTTAGTGACTCGAGCGAGGCGATATGACTATTTTAGAGAACCCTTATGAGTACTATCCACCAATATGATGTTGTTGTTATCGGCAGCGGAGCTGCTGGCCTAACACTTGCACTTGCTCTTGCCGAAAAAGCCAATGTCGCTGTCATATCGAAATCACAACTCAGTGAAGGCTCTACTTACTATGCCCAAGGTGGTATTGCCGCCGTTTTAGATGCCGCCGACAGTATTGATGCTCACTGTGCTGACACCTTAGTTGCCGGCGCAGGGCTCTGCCACGAAGATGCCGTTAGATTCACCGTTGAGCGTAGCAAGCAAGCTATTGAGTGGCTAATAGAGCAAGGCGTAGCCTTTACCCGCGAGAAAAAATCAGAGGCAAAAAAAGGGGACCTCTACGATGAAAGCAGTAACGATTACCACTTGGCCCGCGAAGGCGGACATAGTAGTCGTCGTATTATTCATGCCGCCGATGCGACGGGTAAAGCGGTATCAGAAACTTTAGTTGATCGACTTTATGAGCACCCCTCAATTAAAACGTTTGAACATCATGTTGCTATTGATATCACTATTGAACGCGATAGCCCCACTCCCACCTGTCGAGGCGTTTATATACTCGATAGCAAAAATAACAAAGTAGAAACGTTTCATGCCCGTTATGTCGTTATTGCTACCGGCGGAGCAAGTAAAGCGTATTTATATACCAGCAATCCTGATGGCGCGAGTGGCGACGGAATTGCCATGGCGTGGCGTGCAGGTTGTCGCGTAGCGAATATGGAATTTAATCAATTCCACCCTACTTGCCTTTACCACCCACAAGCTAAATCGTTTTTAATTACTGAAGCCGTTCGTGGTGAAGGTGGGAAACTGCGCCTACCTAATGGTGAGCAATTTATGCATCACTTTGATGAGCGTGGCGAATTAGCTCCTCGCGATATTGTCGCTCGCGCTATCGATCATGAAATGAAACGTTTAGGTAGCGACTGTGTTTATCTCGACATTAGTCATCGAGAACCTGAATTTATCAAATCACACTTCCCTAATATTTATGAGCGATGCTTAGATTTAGGCATCGATATATGCAAAGAACCCATTCCTGTGGTGCCTGCCGCTCACTATACCTGCGGCGGCATCATGGTCGATAATTGCAGTGCAACCGATGTAAAAAACCTCTTCGCAGTTGGTGAAACTAGCTTTACGGGGTTGCATGGTGCTAACCGAATGGCGAGTAATTCATTGCTGGAATGTATCGTTTATGCCCAAGCCGCTGCCGAATCTATTCTCTCGACTATTGATACTACTGAATGGCAAAAAGCCCCTAAAATATGGGATGAAACGCAGGTAACCGATTCGGATGAAGACGTGGTTATTTCTCATAACTGGGATGAGCTAAGACGCTTTATGTGGGATTACGTTGGTATCGTTAGAACCTCAAAGCGACTTGAGCGAGCCCAACATCGCGCGCAACTGTTACGCAAAGAAATCACTGAATATTACGGTAACTATAAAGTCACTAATGATTTAATCGAATTGCGAAATCTGACTTTGGTAGCCGAATTAATTATTGAATCGGCATTACGACGCAAAGAAAGTCGCGGTCTGCATTACACCTTAGATTATAAATCTGAAAACCGTTTCGCTCATGATACTGTGCTATTTCCCCCCAATTTTTGTGCATCGGCCGAAAACTGATTTCAAAGCGATAGATAAATACGCAACAAACGCCACTCTTTAGCCGTCATACTGTCTCGCCAAATGATTACAATGCGGGGCTGATAATGTGGATAGTCAACCGCTCTTATCGCGATTAACCACGGCAGACGATAATAAAGCTTAAGCTCGCTCATCGGCTGCCACTCACGCCCTACTAATAAACGCCACTTTTGCTGTGACGACTGCGGCTGATAGTCAATCCCTCTGACCTGAGACGCCTTAGCGCTCAAGCTAGAGCTAAAACTAAAACTAAAGAGCCCCCGCCATTCACGAAAAAAAAGCCAGGCGAGCAGAAGTAAAAATAGCAATACAACGCCAATATTCGCTAATTGATAGACCACAGTAAAAGCAGCCATTGCATAAAGCAGCAGCAAATAAAGCCTACCTAAAAGGGTGTTTGAAAAAGTGACTTGAAGCGCATCCATGCGATAGTCCGAGTGGTTACTCTAAATGCAAATTGTAGTATAAAGTGTAATATAGAGTGAAATTTAATTTAGAGTGTGAAGATATCTATGCTTGTTGAGCTCGCTCGCGATTTGCGGCCAGAATAGTCTCAACCATACTGATCAAACCTGCATCCGTTGCAGGCTCTTTTTTCAAAAACCAATTATAGAGCTCTTGGTCCTCACAAGTTAACAGGCGTCGATACAATGCCTGCGCATCAGCATCGAGTAAACGATAGCTGTTTCTCACAAAAGGCTCTAGCACTAAATCGAGCTCCAACATTCCACGACGGCTATGCCAGATTACCCGATTAAATTCCGCTCTTTCTAAATCTGTATTAAAATCATTCATAAATCCTATCATACCCTATCCTGCCATTGCTTGCGCTCCCGTCGACACGCCAAAGAGAGCAATAAGCATGATTAGTCTTAGACATAGTGAATCTTTATCCAAGAATTGATATTGTTTAACGCGGCAAGCTAAACGACAATGAGTCACTAGAAATCAATACACCCTATGCCTAATATTTTAAGCAGGAACAATGCATGTCAGCTTCATTCAACACGCTGGATACTTGGTGGCAAGATAGCCTCGGCGCTTTGCCTGCGCAAAGCCATCATAATGGACAAAGCTATTTTAATAGCGAACCTCCCTTTACTACTCTAATCGATACAGCGAGCATTCACCCATTACACCAACTCGGCCTAATTAGCATTGAAGGTCCCGAT
>DMZE01000151.1 GCA_003492055.1 Cellvibrionales bacterium | reverse complement strand
CTTTTGGATTAGTAGCGCCCATTAAATCACGATTTAATGCAACCGCATTTTCGCCTTCTAACACTTGCACCATAACTGGACCTGAAGTCATAAAATCAACAAGGTCATTATAAAAAGGACGACCTTCATGCTCAGCATAAAAACCACCGGCTTTTTCGCGGCTTAAATGTAACATCTTAGAAGCAACAATATTCAAGCCCGCTTTTTCAAAGCGTGAGTAAATTTCGCCAATAACATTTTTGGCTACTGCATCAGGTTTAACAATAGAAAAGGTGCGTTCAACGCCCATGGGTGAATCTCCGATTTAACTAATAATTTCAAAAGGTTACAAAACCAACCAACACTCACCGACAGCAAGTATTCATAGCTAGGCTTATAAGGGTAAGTAAAGACGGCGAATTATAGAGATTAAGCGGTTCGATCGCAATTGAAAGAGGAGTTAAACAAGAGACTAAAATTGTATTTAATTCATGAAGTTACAAAGAAAAGTGCATAAATGCGGTAAAACGCCAAGCCAAGCCTGCAGCGCCCCGACCACCTATTGCTTATGAGGAATAATGAGCAACCACATAGTCTTGAACCAGCGCCTGAAACTCTTCGGCTATATGCTCACCTTTTAAGGTCACATCTTTCTCGCCATCAATATAAACCGGTGCGACTGGCCGCTCGCCAGTACCGGGTAGGCTTATACCAATATTGGCATGCTTGCTTTCGCCTGGACCATTCACTACGCAACCCATAACGGCCACACTCATATTTTCGACACCGGGATGTTTATCACGCCAAACCGGCATTTGATTGCGCAAGTAGCTTTGAATATCCTCGGCTAACTGCTGAAAGTAAGTACTAGTAGTCCGGCCACAACCCGGGCAAGCAATAACCATAGGCGTAAAAGCGCGCAAACCCATAGTTTGCAGAATTTCTTGCGCAACTTGTACTTCTTTTATTCGACTGCCACCCGGTTCGGGCGTTAGAGAAATACGAATAGTATCGCCAATATTGTCTTGCAGTAGCAGCGACAAAGCCGCCGTTGATGCCACTATGCCTTTTGAACCCATGCCCGCTTCGGTTAAACCCAAATGTAGTGCGTAATCCGATTGCGCGGCTAGACGACGATAAATGGCAACCAAATCTTGAACATGACTGGTTTTACAAGAAAGAATAATTTTATCGCGACCAAGACCCACCTCTTCTGCCAGCACAGCACTTTCAAGCGCCGACTGAATCACGGCGTCTTGCATAATAAGCTGTAAATCACGCGGCACTGCAAGCTTAGCGTTTTCATCTAACAAGCGAGCCAACAAGGCTTGATCGAGACTTCCCCAGTTAACACCAATGCGAACAGGTTTATCATAGCGACAAGCAATTTCTATCATCTCGCTAAACTGTGCATCTTTTTTTGCACCACGGCCCACATTACCCGGATTAATACGGTACTTATCTAACGCTTCGGCACAGGCTGGATTATCAGAGAGTAATTTATGGCCGTTAAAATGAAAGTCACCGACCAGTGGCACGGATATGTTTCTAATTTGCAGACGCTCTTTAATATAGGGAACGGCTGCTGCTGATTCATCATTATTAACCGTAATCCGTACTAGCTCAGAACCCGCCTCTGCCAACTCAATAATTTGCTGCGCAGTACCATCAATATCAGCTGTATCAGTATTCGTCATAGATTGCACGACCACAGGTGAATCACCACCCACAATAACATTGCCAACCTTAACGGCATGGCGCTTGCGTGCAGAGGTAAATGCGGCGGCTCGAGGAACCAATGACATAAGGATAATCCTATCAATAACGGTAAGACTGAACGATTGGCAAGGATTTTAACGCAGCTGGCATTATTCAACCAGCTAAACAAAGACACAATATAGGCTTATTCTTTAACTACTTTTACGGCAACCGCTGCAGGCGCATCATCAACGAGAGACTCAGCAGAACGAAAACCGAGAACGCGCTTACACCACTGCCATGCGCTTTTACACCAGGCAATAATTTCTTTACCCAGCAAAGGCATAGCTAGCCACCATGCTATTTCAGCAAAAATGATAATACCGCCTACCCAGCTGGCTTTTTCTACCGCTGACAAAGATAAAAAAGGAATAATTGGGACTGTTAACCAGGCCAAACAGGAAATGGCTAACAAGACATAACCGAGAAGTTTACGCAAAATATATGACTCTTATTATGATTAATTCTTGTTCTTATTTTATCCCTTAAGCACTAGGCTGGCTAGCCAAAAAATAATGCGGGGCTAATACCAAAGCGCTGACTTAATGTATGAATATGTTTTTTTGTGAGGCTTCGCTCACCACTTAAAATCCTAGATATTAGCGACTTGCTGCCAACTTCGGGTAGATCAGAAACACCTAAACCATACTGTTCCATCAGCACTTTCAACAGGGTTAGATCACTATCAAGCTTGGCAATACGCTTATTGAATGGTGCAAATTCAGGAGCCGTGCTTTCCCATTGCTCAATGGAAACAGACAGCACTTCGATTAAGGCTTTTTGATTATCATAATCATCAATCAGCTCATTCATTAATACCAACGCTTCCTGATACTCCGCATTATTATTGATACGACTGATAAAAGACGCCTCATCAAAAAGCGCCCGTGCTTTTTCTTTGACTGCTGCAAATCCCATATTACTTGGACCCCTTAACATAGCGCTTACACAACTTATCGTACTCGGCATGATTAACAATATGCTTTACAAAAAGACGACTGTCTTTAAATTCAATAAAAGCCAGCAAGCGTAAGTTGTTGCCACCAATATCAATCACCCACCATCTATCTTTATACTTAAAGTTATCCAACGATGGAAAAACACGCCTTAAGCCTGCTGGGGTTTTAAAATCGCCACGTTTTAAAACCTGATAGCTTCGCTCAATCGCAATAGCATCATTGGAGTATTTCTCGGCTGCATCTCTAAATGGCTTTCTCGATATCACGTGCACAAGCACTTCCTTTTAGTTTCATTCCCTTTTAAGCACAATCCGGCTTTAATCCGGTTTCCTTTTTGGCAACCTGCCCAAGCAATATAGGCCAACGTTGCCTTTTTGTCAACTCTTGTTTAAGAGATAGATATTCAGCAGTACCGTCGCTTTAAAACAAAAAAGGCCCTGAGAATCACTCTCAGAGCCTTTTAAAAACCGCTATATGGACTGCAAAAAACTTTAATTAAGAAGCCTCTTCCATCCACGCCATTTGTATACCTTCAAGAATTTTTTCACCGCAGCGATCAGCATTGTCGTCAAAGCCTTCTAATGCCAAAACCCAGTTACGCAAATCAACAAAGTTGACGTACTGAGGGTCAACATCAGGGTGAGCGTCATAAAGCTCAATGGCAATATCATTTACATCTGTCCAGCGCATAAGTCTCTCTCTCTTAATTTCTGTATTAAACGCTTTGTTTATTCACGAGCATGGTTAATGGTGTACTTGGGAATCTCAACCACTAAATCCGTATCGGCAACAAAGGCCTGACAGCTTAAGCGACTCTCAGGCTCTAAGCCCCAAGCCTTATCGAGATAATCTTCTTCTAATTCATCGGCCTCCGAAAGCGATTCAAAGCCTTCACGAACAACAATATGACACGTCGTACAGGCGCAAGATTTTTCGCAGGCATGATCAATATCAATATGATTACGCAACAATGCGTCACAAACAGTCTCCCCTTTCTTCGCTTCTACTGCTGCGCCATCGGGGGCAATTTCCGCATGCGGTAAAACAATTATTTGCGGCATATAAGACGAGCTCCAATAAAATAAAATACGGTTAAAACCAGTTTCAAATTCATGTATTACAATGCATAAACATTATCACAGCGACCCATCGGCAACATCATCAATACTTTTTCCTTGCAATGCAGCACGTACGCTTTGATCCATTCTACGGGTGGCAAAGGTATCTGTCACACGACCTAATGCGGCAACCGCATCACTAATCGCTTGCGCATCACTCTGTCCTGCAATCGCTAAGGCTGCCGCAATAGCAGCATCAATCTCTGTGCGCTCAGCATCATTCAATAAATGACCGTCTTGCGCTAAAGCCATATTAACAGCGTCGACTAAACCTTCAGCTTCAACACGCTGCTCGGCAAGCATTCGCGCATCTCGGTCTTCACTGGCATGCGAATAGGAGGCTTTTAACATCTGCGCTATTTCTGACTCTTCCAAACCATAAGAAGGCTTAACCTGAACATGAGCGCTGACGCCGGTTATCGCTTCTTTAGCACTGACATCAAGAATACCATCGGCATCGACATTAAATACCACTTCAATGCGCGCAGCACCGGCAACCATTGGCGGTATACCACGCAACTCAAAACGCGCTAATGATCGACAATCACTGACTAAATCACGCTCGCCCTGCACAACATGAACCGCCAAAGCCGTTTGACCATCTTTATAAGTCGTAAATTCTTGCGCGCGCGTTGAAGGGATAGACGTGTTGCGATGAATGATTTTTTCGACCAGACCGCCCATTGTTTCTATGCCTAGCGACAAAGGAATAACATCCAATAACAGTAAATCACTGTCGCGGTTATTACCAATTAAACTATCGGCCTGAATAGCAGCACCTAAGGCAACCACTTGGTCAGGATCGACATCAGTTTTTGGCGCTTGCTGAAATAATGCAGTGACTCGCTCTCGCACCAAAGGCACACGCGTTGAACCACCTACCAAAACGACATCAGCGATTTCACCGGCAGTTAAGTCGGCGTCATTTAAGCTGGCCTTACAAGCGGCTATCGTTGCTGTTACTAAAGTATCAATTAACCCATCAAAGGTCTCTCGACTGAGCTCACCCGCCCAAACCACCAAGGAAGACTGGATAGATACCGCTACTGAATCATTATCAGTCAGCGATTCTTTCGCCGCCCTAGCATCGATTAATAAACGACGATATTCCTGTGCAGATAACTGTTCTGCCGAAATATTGGCTTGCGATAAAGCCCACTGAACAATGGCTAAATCAAAATCATCACCACCCAGTGCAGAGTTACCACCGGTGGATAGCACCTCAAAAACACCTTCGCTAAGCTGCAAAATGGAGACATCAAATGTACCGCCACCTAAATCATAAACTACGATATAGCGATCATCGGCTTTATCTAAGCCATAAGCGACAGCAGCAGCCGTCGGCTCATTGATTAAACGCAGTACGTTCAAACCAGCCAAAGTTGCTGCATCTTTTGTTGCCTGACGTTGTGCATCATCAAAATAAGCTGGCACGGTAATGACCGCACCTTCAATGGCACCACCTAATGCGTCGGCGGCACGCGCCGTTAGACATTTTAAAATTTCTGCCGAGGCCTGCGTGGCAGTAACTTCACCTGCCGCCGTCGCAATACGAATAACATCATTTTTATTTGTGCTATCTGCTAAGGCATTATTCGGCGTAACAATTTGAAATTGTGATGTATCGCTAACATCATTTAACCCACGTCCCATCAAGCGTTTAAAAGAAGCCAAGGTATTGAAAGGATCATCGGCAGCAATGGCTTGCGCCTCATAACCGACACATTGAGCGCCCGAGTCATTGTAATGAACAACCGATGGCAATATAGCCCTGCCCTCAGCATCGTTAATAACTTTCGCAACACCGTTATCCGCACCACCCTTATTAGCCACCGCTGCAACCAAAGAATTAGTCGTGCCAAGATCAATACCAATGGCACGCTTAAACTGATGCGGTACCGGTGATTGTCCTGGTTCGGATATTTGAAGTAATGCCACGGGCTTTAAACCTATTGGGTTAGCGAACGAATAAGTGAGGTTAGCTCATCGCTGAGCTTTTCATAAAACTGCATTTTACCCACGGTATCACGCACGTTTTTTTCATCCGCTGATGCCGACAATTGAGACGCATCGAACAGTGCTGCAAAGTCTTGCTGACACGCTTGAAACTGACTATTAACTTGATTCAATAATGATTCTAATGCGGGCAGATCATTATCGGCTCGCGCATCATCAAAGGCCTCTCTCGTTTCCATTTGCTGCATTAAAAAAACGGGATCTTTAATCGTACTATTTTGATGATCAATCGTGACGCCTGATAATTCAAGCATATGCGTAGCGCGCTTAACGGGATTATCTAAAGTTGCAAAAGCGGTATTCAGATGTGCAGAGAACTGCACCGCTAAACGCTGCTCTTGAGGCGTTTTAGCCGCAAAGCGATCGGGATGATACTCACGCTGCAAAGTGCGAAAACGTTTTTTGAGGGCAGCACGATCAACAGTAAATTGCTGCGCCTGCCCCATGAGGGTAAAAAAATTGTGTTCGAGTTTCACGGTATCATTCACGGTATTAACTGCAAACCTTATTTAAATATGCGCTCACGTTAAACGGTAAAACTTTCGCCGCAACCGCACTCGCCTGCAATATTTGGATTTTTAAATTCAAACCCTTCATTTAACCCTTCTTTGACAAAGTCCATAACAGTGCCATCGATATAGACCAAACTCTTTGGATCAACGATTAAGCTAACACCGTGATTTTCAAATACGGCATCATCATTATCGGCTTCGTCGACAAATTCTAATACATAAGCCATACCTGAGCAGCCTGTTGTTTTTACACCA
>DMZE01000119.1 GCA_003492055.1 Cellvibrionales bacterium | reverse complement strand
TGAAACAACCGATAGAGCGGCGGTAGGGCAGCTCATTACCATGCCCGAATTCGTTGATGTGATTGTTCCGCGTGGCGGCAAAGGCTTAATCGAGCGCATTAGTCGCGATGCCCGTGTTCCCGTCATTAAACATCTTGATGGCAATTGTCATGTCTATATTGATGACAGTGCCGATGAAGCCATGGCTATTAGCATTGCCGTGAATGCCAAAACGCAGCGTTATGGCACCTGTAACACCGCCGAGTCTTTGTTAGTGGCTAAAGATGTAGCCGAGTCGCTATTACCGAAGTTGGCGCAAGCTTTTGAATCACACGGTGTTGAGTTGCGCGCCTGTGAAGAGTCGTTACGTATTATTAGTGGCAGTGCATCAAGTAATGTTAAATTGATTGCGGCAACAGAAGACGATTGGTATGAAGAGTATTTAGCGCCCATACTAGCCATCAAAGTTGTTGCAGGGCTTGATGAAGCGATAGAGCATATTAATCACTACAGTTCTCAGCACAGTGAAACCATTGTGACTGAACATCATCCACGTGCTATGCGTTTTATTCGCGAGGTGGATTCTAGTTCGGTCATGATAAACGCTTCAACGCGTTTTGCTGATGGTTTTGAATACGGCTTAGGTGCTGAAATTGGTATCTCTACCGATAAAATTCACGCGCGTGGCCCCGTCGGTTTAGACGGCCTGACTTCACAAAAGTATGTCGTGCTCGGTAGCGGACAAATACGTAGTTAATATGATCATGAGTATCGCCTTTATATGACACAGCGTATTGGTATCTTTGGCGGTACTTTCGATCCTGTCCATTACGGGCATATCGCCTCGGCGAAAATGTTAGTGGCTAAGTTGTCGTTGGATGTCTTATATTTTATGCCGTGTCAGCAGCATCCGTTCCGCAAGCATCCTGGCGCGAGTCCATCGCAACGTGCTGATATGTTGACGTTGGCGGTGGCAGATGAAGCGCAGCTTCAGGTTGACGAGCGCGAACTGCGGCGTGATGGAATTTCGTATACTGTCGATAGCTTGCAAGACATTCGCAGTGAGTTCGGTGAAGATGCCGTGATTATTTTTATTCTCGGTACTGATGCCTTTGCTTCACTGCATCAATGGGAGCGTTGGCAGTCATTATTATTATTGTCTAATGTTGCGGTGATTGAGCGAGCGGGGCAGCAGACAGCAGCGCAAATAACAGAGTCTGCATTGAAAGCACTGCTTGCACAGTCGGTAACAACGATTAATGCATCGCATGGCGAGCTGGTTCAGTTAGCATTAGAGCCTTATATCATTTCATCAACGGTGCTTAGGTCTGCATTAGCTGCGACTTATCAAGTTGATAGCAAGGTTGATGAAGCGCAAATAAAAGTGATTCATGAATTTATACCAGCCTCGGTTGTGCAATATATCGAAGCTCAGCAGTTATATCAGTCAAACCATTAATGGTTTGGGTACAGAGCTTATAAAACATTGAGCTAATCAATGTTTCAATTTATTAAAATTTATTATTGTCAGGAGTTAGTGAAAGCCTAGTGAAAAATGCAAACGCAAAAAACGAAAAATTAAAAAACACCATCATTGCCGCTTTAGAAGATTTGAAAGCAGTCGATGTTACCGTTCTCTCTGTCGCAGATTCGTCTAGTGTTACCGACTGGATGGTTATTGCTACAGGCACATCTAACCGTCATGTTAAGGCGTTAGCGAATAATGTCGAAGTCGATGGTAAAAAACAGGGTTTCAAACCCATTGGTAGTGAAGGGAATGAAACCGCTGAATGGGTGTTAGTCGACTTTGGTGATGTTATTGTCCACGTTATGTTACCGACGACCCGCGCCTTTTATGATTTAGAAAGCTTATGGACATTAAAGCCCGCTGTCATAGATTAATAGAAAAGGCTGGCACTCGACTTTGCTATACAGAATTATGCAAAACTATGCAGATTAGTATTATCGCCATAGGCAATAAAATGCCTGCTTGGGTAGTGGAAAATTGCGCCGATTACTTGCGCAGAATGCCGTCTGAGTTATCGGTTAATCTTATTGAAGTGGCCGCCGAGAAGCGCAGCAAAAACCAATCGACAGAGGCGATTCGTCGTCGCGAAACGCAGCGCTTATTACAAGCGGTGCCTCAAGCGAATACGATTGTTGCGTTGGATGAGCGTGGCCAGTCGGTCACCACTGATGGCTTGTCAAAAAAAATGGACCATTGGCAAATGGAAGGGCGCGACGTCAGTTTTCTTATTGGCGGCCCCGATGGCCTCGACTTTTCTGTTGCGGCATTAGAGAAACCCAATTCTACCAAAACGCGTCACTGGCCAGATTGGCGTTGGTCACTCTCCGGCCTCACATTTACTCACCCCATGGTAAGAGTTATTTTGGCTGAACAGTTATACCGCGCTTGGAGTATAAGCGTGGGTCATCCTTATCACCGAGATTAATTAATCATGCAACGGTATGCGGCGATAAAAGATAGTCATAGCGAACAGCGACTGTATCGTTCCCGTCTTATTTTGTCGTTGATTATGGTGATTATATTTTTCGGCGTATTAGCGTATCGATATGCCGACCTTCAAATATTTCAATACGATTCCTTTGTTACTCAGTCTGAACGTAACCGTGTTCACGTTCAACCGGTTGCCCCTAAACGCGGTTTAATTTTTGACACTAACGGCGTCTTGCTTGCTGACAATCAGCCTAGCTATAGTTTAGTGTTAGTGAAAGAGCGGGTTGAAAATTTAGACGATACACTAGTAGATTTGCAGCAGTTATTTGATATTGATATAAAGAGTGTAGAGAAATTCAAGCAGCGACTTAAGCGCCGCGCACCCTATCAAGCAGTGCCATTAAAATTTCGTTTAAGTGAAGATGAAATTAGCCGCTTTGCCGTTAATCGTTATCGTTTGTCGGGCGTGGAAATTAAAGCGCAGCTTGTTCGTAACTATCCTGAATCTGCTAGCCTCACCCATGTTGTGGGTTACGTAGGTCGAATTAACACCTCCGATCAAGAAGATTTAGCCCGCCTTAAAAGTAATAAGACAAATTATGCCGCTACCGATCATATTGGCAAAATTGGTATTGAGCGTTTTTACGAATCCACATTGCATGGCGAGGTAGGTTCTCAATACGTAGAAACGAATGCGCATGGTCGCGTGTTACGTGTGCTGCAACAAGAAGAGCCGAATCCTGCAACGCCAGGTGCTGATTTAACATTACATATTGATGCCGATATTCAGAAAAAAATATATCAACTTATGGAGGGTAGGCGCGGTTCTGTGGTGGCTTTAGATCCTCATACCGGGGGTGTAATAGCGATGGTGAGCACACCGTCGTATGATGCTAATCCCTTTGTCACAGGTATTAGCACCAAAGACTATGCTAAATTGCGTGAGTCTATTGATTTGCCTTTATTTAATCGATCACTGCAAGGGCAGTATCCTCCTGGCTCAACGATTAAGCCGATTATTGGTTTGGCGGGATTGCATTATCGTGTAGTGAGTGCCACCAGTAATGTTGCGGATCCGGGTTGGTACCAACTGCCCAATGATGATCGCTTATACCGTGATTGGAAAAAAGGTGGCCATTCCCATTTTATTAATTTGCATGATTCTCTCGCGCAAAGCTGTGATGTTTATTTTTATGACTTAGCCTATAAATTAGGTGTTGATCGCATACATGATTTCTCTGCCCAGTTTGGATTAGGCGCTAGAACGGGCATTGATTCTACCAATGAGCGCAGTGGCTTGTTACCTTCGCGAGAATGGAAAAAACAAAATAAAAACCAGCCGTGGTTTCCGGGTGAAACATTGAATATTGGTATTGGACAGGGTTACATGCTGGCCACACCGTTACAGTTAGCCGTGGCAACGGCAACCATTGCGAATCGTGGCGAGCGCCCTATACCGCGATTAGTTAAGCAATTGCCGGAAACGAAAGTGGTTCACGAAAATACTTTTTCAGTTGCTGATAACTATTGGGATCAAATCATTGATGGCATGGAAGCGGTTGTGCATGATCGTGTTAATGGTACGGCTAGAAGTATCGGTCGTGGTATCAATTATCGGATAGCGGGTAAAAGTGGAACTGCGCAGGTGGTGGGTATTGCCCAAGGTGAAGAGTACGACGAAGATGCGATTACTGAACGGCAGCGCGACCACGCATTATTTGTAGGCTTTGCGCCTATTGATAATCCGCAGGTGGCTGTAGCCGTGATTATTGAAAATGCAGGTGGTGGTAGTACGCATGCTGCGCCCGTTGCGCGTAAGGTATTTGATTGGGTATTAGAGGCGAATGCTCGCAAGCAGCAAGCGAGTGACAAATAATGAGTTGTAGACTATGAGAGGACAGTCAGATTTTGTTCGAAGCCTACCAGGCGATCCCAGCGCGTTATCGATTCAGGCGGGGCGCTTTCGTCGCTGGCATATTGATTTGCCATTGCTAGTATTGCTGGTTGCTGTCGCTTTTTTTGGCTTGGTTGTTCTTTATAGTGCCAGTGGAAAAGAGCTAGGGCGTGTATTGAGGCAGTTAGTTTATTTAGGTATTTCCTTTACGGGGCTGTTTATCGTTGCACAAATAAAAGTGAAGACCTTGAAATCATTAGCCCCCTTAGGCTATGTGCTAGGAATATTTTTATTACTCATGGTGGCTTGGGTGGGCGAGGGTTCTAAAGGGGCACAGCGATGGCTGAATGTTTTTGGCCTTATTCGTTTTCAGCCTTCTGAAATAATGAAAATTGCAGTGCCGCTCACGGTTGCATGGTATTTGTCAGATAAAATTTTACCCCCCAAAGTACAAACGTTATTCATTGGTTTGATTATTGCCATTTTGCCGTCTCTCTTTATTGTTATGCAGCCAGACTTAGGTACCTCTATTTTAATTGCCGCCTCGGGTTTATTTGTTTTATGGTTAGGCGGTATTCGCTGGAGTTTCTTAATTGGCGGTGGTTTATTAGCGGTAGTTTCTGCATGGCCAGTATGGCAGTTTTTATTACATGGTTATCAGCGCCAGCGCATTATGACTTTATTTAATCCTGAGGATGATCGTTTAGGCGCAGGTTGGAATATTATTCAATCAAAAACTGCGATTGGTTCTGGCGGCTGGGATGGCAAAGGATGGCTGAATGGCACGCAATCGCATTTGGATTTTTTACCTGAAAGCCATACCGATTTTATTATTGCCGTGTTGGCCGAAGAATTTGGCTTTATGGGTGTCGTATTTTTATTGCTTTTATACCTACTGATTATTATTCGTGGTGCACAAATTAGTCTTGCCGCTAAAAATATATTTGGCAGTTTAGCTGCCGGCAGCATAACTCTTACTTTTTTTGTTTATGTATTGGTTAATATGGGCATGGTTTCCGGTATGCTACCGGTTGTTGGTGTACCTTTACCGCTAGTCAGCTATGGTGGCACGGCAATGGTTACTATGTTTGCTAGCTTTGGCGTGTTGATGGCTATTAGCACTGAGGATACTCAGCGTTAGTCTGTTAGTTAGTTCATTAAACAACATTTAAAACAGAAAATTGAGTGAGAGACGATTTATGAGAATGGTAGTAAAGTGTTTTAACTTTTACCTGGCCCAGCTGGTTCTGTTTGCTGCGTTAAGCCTGTCGTCATTGGCTTTTGCCGATTATAGCGAACACCCTTCTGCGCAGGCATTAATTGATACTCTGGTTAGCGAGCATGATTTTACCGTTGAGCAAGTCAAAGCCGTGTTAGTAGAGGCGGATACTCAGCAGCGTATTCTCGATAGTATGACGAATGCGGCAGAAAAAACCAAAACCTGGACAGCTTACCGTCGCAGCTTTTTAAGCCCTATACGTATCACTCAAGGGGTGAAATTTTTAGCCAAGCATGAACAGATTTTTGACCAAGTTGAACAGCAATACGGTGTGCCGCGTGAAATTATTACCGCCATTGTCGGTGTCGAAACGAATTACGGTGGTTATACCGGTAAAGCCAGTGTATTAGATGCCTTGGCGACATTGGCTTTTGAGCATCCTCGTCGCAGTCGATTTTTCACTTCTGAGTTGGTGGAGTTTATTGTCTTGTGTCGTGAGCAACAGTGGTCGCCAGAGCAGCAGTTGGGTTCTTATGCCGGTGCAATGGGTATGAGTCAGTTTATGCCAAGCAATTATCGTCGTTTGGCTGTTGATGGCAATGGTGATGGGCAAGTCGATCTCTTTGAGCCGGTTGATGCCATTCACAGCATTGCTAATTACTTTGTACATCATGGCTGGGAGACAGAAGGGCGCGTGACCAGCCGAGCGGCTGTAAGTGCCGAGTTTGATACGAGTGTTATCGGTAAAAGTATCAAGCCTAATCGTAGTGTTGAAGATTTAGCATTAGCCGGCTACCACCCTCAAGATCAAGTATCCGCAGAGCGTCAGGCGCGAGTGATTCGATTTAATGATGCTGATGGTGATGAGTTTTGGTTGGGCTACCAGAATTTTTATGTCATTAGCCGTTACAACCCACGTTCAAAATATGCCATGGCGGTTTATCAATTAAGCCAGTCGATTCTTTCGGCAGCCAAGGATGCTGGGTAGCCCTACATCTTCATAATAAACATAAGCTAAACAGTCAGGCGATATCAGATAAATGAGGTCCTTTTATTAGTATGATTAAAAAAACAGAGGTCTTGATTACTCGCTCAGTAATATTACTGTTTGTAATATTACTGTCGGGCTGTGGGTTTTTTGGCGGTTTAAGTAAGCCGGGTGGCAGCACAGATAGCGCCCCGAATGTTACTCTCGATAATCGTAAAATTATAAATGCTACGCCAAAAGTCGAAGCGCGCAGTCGAGGGGGTAATTTCACGCCTTATACGGTATTAGGTAAAACCTATCGCGTAATGAAAACCGCCAAAGGCTATAAGGAGCGTGGTGGGGCATCTTGGTATGGCACTAAATTTCATGGCAGGCTGACCTCTAATGGTGAGCGCTATAATATGTATGAGATGACAGCGGCACATAAAAGTTTACCGATTCCTACCTACGTTAGCGTCAAGAATTTAGATAATGGTCGTGAAATCATCGTACGAGTGAATGATCGCGGGCCTTTTCATGAAGGGCGGATTATCGATTTATCCTATGCCGCCGCCAGTAAAATTGGCATGTTAAAAAAAGGCACCGCTAGGGTAGAGGTTGTGGCTATAGACCCGCGAGAGTGGAAGAAATCTAAGCGACAGCGTAAAAAAGACAAAGTAGCAGCCGCTAAAGCCTCGGCTGCTGCATTGGCCGCGCCAAAGGCAGTAGCAGCCACGCTAGACGCGAGTGCGGACGCTGTGATTACGGCCGCTATTCAGCGACAATATCTACAGGTGGCTGCGTTTAAAAGCCTTGAGGCTGCACAGGCTTTACAGAATAAGCTACTAGACTCACTGTTAGCGCTCAATGAGTCTGCGAATGTGGTTATTCACCCATCAGATCAAGGCGTATATCGTGTACGAATTGGTCCTTTTGCTTCGACTGTAGAAAGTTTATCAATAAAAAATGCAGCAGGTTTGAAATCCTTTGGTAAGATGCACTCAGTTTATGAATAGAGGAAAAGAAGTGATCAAAGTAATTAACCAATGGGTAAGATGTTTAGTTTTATCTATCGTTTTAAGCAGTTCTTATACCTTAGCTCAAGGCGCAGCGACTTTAATGCCTTCGCCGCCTCAGTTAGCCGCCAGCAGCTATATACTTATTGATGTTGATAGCGGCAAAATTATTGTCGAGTCGAATGCCGATGAGCGCTTGCCGCCGGCCAGCCTAACTAAGATGATGACCAGCTACATCGTTTCTTCGGAATTGGTCAAAGGCAATATTAGTGCAGATGATGCCGTGCCTATAAGTGTTAAAGCTTGGCGCATGGGCGGCTCCAAGATGTTTATTCGCGAAGGTACTACGGTACCGGTTAAAGATTTATTAAAAGGCGTTATTATTCAATCGGGTAATGATGCCAGCGTGGCGCTAGCCGAGTTTGTTGCCGGTGATGAAGGTGCATTTGCCGAAGTCATGAACCAGCAAGCCAGTCTGTTAGGTATGCAGAAAACTAATTTTGTTAACGCTACCGGATGGCCAGCTAAAGGGCATTTGACCACGGCTAGAGATCTGTCGAAATTAGCGACGTCGCTGATTCGCGATTTCCCCGATCACTATACGCTTTACTCACAAAAAGAATTTACTTTTAACGG
>DMZE01000116.1:1276-6082 GCA_003492055.1 Cellvibrionales bacterium | reverse complement strand
ATGCGGCAGTGAAAGCTCTGGATCACCCGCCACAATCACCTGATAGCTTTTATCTACCTTGCGAGAAGCAAATTGACTCGTAAGATGCACAGCCGCTTTTTTGCTGTGTGCCAAAACCACAAGACCCGAAGCCATGCGATCAATTCTATGTACAATAAAAGCAGTACGCTCTGGCTCCAAATGCTTTTCTGCCCAACGATAAAGCGTTGTATGGTCGCCCCATCGCGAGCCCTGGCACAACATTCCTGCCGGCTTATACCAAACTGAATAACTGCCTTCATCAGCAACCAAAACCGCATCAGCACAACCACCCGCCAACACTGTTGGATCATAATTCAGTGTTAGTTGATCACCTAACTTAAGCTTGCTTTTTATACGCCTTAAACGACGAGGCTTACTAAATCGTGGATCAGCCACACCCTCTTGCTCATCACTCTCTAAGCCGTCAATCACTTCATCGCCATCATTACTCTCATCCTGAGCATCTACGATAACGCCCTCTATAGCTTCGACTGCTGGTGATTCTGTAACCACCAATTCGCTAGCCGAGGCCTCATCAACGGCCGCAGCCGCTAGAGCAGCACGCGCTCTAACACCGTAATAATCAGGCTCTTGCAGATCATCGGCCTCAGTCGGTAAATTGACAACAGGGCTAGGCTTTGGCTTGGCTTTAACAATTGCTAGCTTTTTGGTGACCCAGACAGCACCCTTAACCATCGCATCTTTAACCTGCGCTTTTGATAGGCCGCTGGCCTCTGCCAGCACATTGACAGGCAGCAAACCGTCCTCAGTAATATCAACGGTTATTTGTAGACGTTTATCTTTATTCATATTGACTCGACTATATACTTATCTAACTGGATTTCAGCCCGCGCTAACTGGTAGAATCGGCGCCGCCCAAGCGTGGCTATAAACCGCCAGACCGCTACTCGGTCGCAGGGTTAGGATTAATAGGTATCACTCAAAACGGCTTTTATAGGTAGCACATTGATTACACTTTACGGCATAAGCAATTGCGACAGCGTTAAGAAGGCTAAAAAATGGCTTGGTGATAATGCAATTGTATACGTTTTTCATGACTTTCGGGTGGATGGTTTAAACGCCAAGCAAATTCAACACTGGTTAGAACAAGTGCCACGTGAAAAACTGCTGAATAAACGCAGTACAACGTGGAAGCAATTACCCGACGCATTAAAAAATGCCTTGAGCGCCGACAACGCAGCAGAATCTTTATATATTGACACTATGACTGAGCATCCAACACTGGTTAAGCGCCCGGTTCTAGTGAGCTCTAACGACAACATTCAGGTAGGCTTTTCAGCTGCCGATTATCAGCAGCTACTTAAATAGCCGCCGACAATAAAAACCAACAACTTAAAATCGTCACAGGACAACATCAATGACACAATTGTTTAGCTTTAGTATCGGAATTGGCAGCACTAACGAGAATGATGAATGGTTAGAGGTTTACTATCCTCAACCTTTAGCAAACCTCGACAAAGAAACATCAACAGCCTGCATTGCGGCTATATCAGTGGCTGGCATTAAATGGGATGGCGGCAACCAAGCTATTCGTTTAGATAGCACAGACTTGAATCAAATTGCCGATGCACTTGTTACCTACAAACAAATTGAACAAGCTAATTTAGTTGCGCAAATGGTAAATACTAAGCGCCAAGCTGTATTAACCATATTAGTTAGCGACGATGAACCGAAGAGTGTTCCTGAAGCCTATTTAAAACTGCATTTACTTTCACACCGATTGGTTAAGCCTCATGCGGTTAATCTTTCTGGCATCTTTGCATCGCTACCTAATATTGCTTGGACAAGCGACGGCCCTATTGACCTTAAAGAATTGCCGCGTCGTCAGTTAGAAGCTCGAAATCAAGGCCGCTGGTTAAACGTTAAATGTGTTGATAAATTCCCTGTTATGACCGATTACGTTGTACCGTCAGGTGTTCGTATTGCACATACTGCACGTGTAAGATTAGGCGCTTATATTGGCGAAGGCACCACCATTATGCACGAAGGTTTTGTTAACTTTAATGCCGGTACCGCAGGCACTAGCATGATTGAAGGTCGCGTATCTGCAGGTGTATTTGTGGGCGAAGGATCAGACCTCGGTGGCGGCTGCTCAACCATGGGGACATTATCGGGAGGTGGTAACGTTATTATCGCCGTCGGTAAACAATGTCTTATTGGCGCCAATGCAGGCATCGGTATTGCCCTTGGTGATAACTGCACTGTCGAAGCAGGCCTCTATATTACCGCAGGCACAAAAGTTACTTTGTTAGATGACAACAACCAAAGTGTTAAAGAAGTCAAAGCGCGAGACCTGAGCGGCCAATCTGAATTGTTATTTCGCCGCAACTCGACTTCTGGCGCAGTAGAATGCAAAACCAATCGCTCGGCTGTTGAGCTTAATGAAGCGCTGCATAGCAATAACTAATAGCTTATCGCTCAAAGCAATCGCTACGCATTAGCGTGAGTCAATTAGAAAAAAGCGACAAGAAGATCTCGAGGATATTATGCGTTTAAAAAGTTTTATGTCGGCCAAAATTCACAATGCAACTGTCACACGTTCTGACTTGCATTATGTGGGCAGCATCACTATTGATACCGCCTTACTAGAACTAACCGGCATGCAAAAAAATGAACGCGTCCTCGTGGTCAATAACACTTCTGGCTCACGACTTGAAACCTATATTATTGAGGGTGAGCGTGACAGTGGCGCTATTGAAATGAATGGTGCCGCTGCGCATTTAATTCACCCTGGTGATGAAGTGATTATTATGGCTTTTACATTGGCCAGCGAACCGTTTGAGCCCTCAACTATTTTGGTTGATGAAAACAATAAATTTGTTCGCTATTTAAATGAAAAAGGCAGTAGCACTGTCGATGAATGCTAATTAACTCAGATAAAGCGAGATAGACTAAGCGAGTGAATAATTCAACCAAGCCTAGTTGCGCCATTTTTGTTGATGTACAAAACATTTATTACACCACGCGACAAGCGCATAACGCCCAGTTTAATTACCGTAAACTCTGGGAGGTAATTAGCGCAGAAAACACTATCGTAACGGCTAACGCCTATGCCATAGACCGTGGCGATGAGCGTCAACGAAACTTTCAATCCACATTAAAATCTATTGGCTTCACCATAAAACTCAAACCCTTTATTCAGCGCAGTGACGGATCAGCCAAAGGCGACTGGGATGTTGGTATAGCCATTGACGTTATGCAAGAAGCGCAAAAAGTCGATAAAGTTATCTTACTATCGGGTGATGGCGATTTTGATCTATTACTCGATCGCGTGAAAAAAGACTACGCTGTAACCGCAGAGGTTTACGGGGTTAAAGCACTCACCGCAGATTCGCTTATTAACAGTGCCGACAGCTTTCATCCTATTGATGGCGAGTTACTGCTTAAAAAATAATTTATTTAAAAAAGACCTAACAGCCACTGCTGCTACTTTTTCGCATCCTTATTTTTTACTTGTGCTGCAGCAAATAACGCCGCCATTGTTCCCGCGCCATTATTGCTCTGTCCATTATTGGCTTTTGCATTATTATTAAATGCACCCCTTTGCTTATTATTTTTATTGCCATGATGGCTTGATGATTTATTACCACCAGCCTTTCTAGCATCTTGCCTTGCTGGCTTGTTCTGACGCGCAATTTTATTCTCTTCACCGGGCACATCATTTAAACGCATGGTTAATGCTATTCGCTTGCGAGGAATATCCACTTCCATCACTTTTACTTTCACGATATCGCCAGCCTTGACTACCGAATGCGGGTCTTTCACAAAGGTTTCGGAAAGCGCGGAAATATGCACCAAACCGTCTTGATGAACACCGACATCAACAAAGGCACCAAAGTTAGTTACATTCGTCACACAGCCTTCAAGCACCATCGCTAACTCAAGATCTTTTAATGTTTCAACGCCCTCTTTAAATTCAGCCGCTTTAAATTCTGGGCGAGGATCACGACCAGGCTTATCTAACTCGACAATAATATCCGTAACTGTCGGCAAGCCAAACTGCTCACTCATATAATCTTCTGGCTTTAGACTTTTCAATAAAGCCGAATCACCAAGTAATGCATTTACATCACGTGATTGCTGGGCAGCAATATTCTCAACAACGGCATAAGATTCCGGATGCACAGAAGAAGCATCCAAGGCGTTATCGCCATTCGCTATACGTAAAAAGCCAGCCGCCTGCTCAAAGGTTTTTTCACCTAATCGGGGTACAGACTTTAATTGCTGACGATTTACAAAGGCGCCATGCTGATCACGAAAACTCACAATATTATCGGCTATTGTCTGGCTTAAACCTGACACACGACGCAGCAATGCGCCCGAAGCGGTATTCACTTCAACGCCCACGGCATTTACACAATCTTCAACCACGGCATCTAGGTTTTGAGATAATTTAAATTGGCTAACATCATGCTGATATTGCCCAACACCAATCGCCTTAGGTTCAATCTTAACCAATTCAGCTAACGGATCTTGTAAGCGGCGCGCAATAGATACTGCACCTCTAACGGTTACGTCCAAATCGGGAAATTCTTTAGCGGCAAACTCAGAGGCCGAATAAACCGAAGCGCCCGCCTCACTCACCATAATTTTTTGCAGTTTTAAATCACTGTGCTTGGCAATTAAATCGCCGACTAACTTATCGGTTTCTCTTGATGCCGTACCGTTACCAATCGCCATTAACGCAACATTGTGTTTACGCGCCATTTTTTCTAATGCTGCAATGGATTGATCCCATTGATTTTTCGGCGCATGCGGATAAAT
>DMZE01000116.1:0-1198 GCA_003492055.1 Cellvibrionales bacterium | reverse complement strand
AGCTTGGACATTAAATCTGTTTCTATATGCATATGTAACTTAATGCGCCATGTCCAGCGCACGACGGTTGCCATCCATGCATCAGCAGCTCGACCTTCATCGGTAATGCCATAGGTTTCGGCAATCATCACTTCGCAAGGGTGCTTAATTCTTGGCGGTTCAGTTTCAGCTAAATCTAATCGTAAACTTAAAAAGCCTTCTCGTCGGCCACGAAACAAAGCCAGTGCACGATGTGATGGGATTTTTTTAAACTGCTCACTGTATTCAAAATAATCGGTAAATTTAGCCGCTTCAGCTTCTTTGCCTTTTAGCACAGCCGATGACAATTCACCCTCAGCAGAAATAAACTGCCGCGTATTCTCAAGTAATTCAGCGTTTTCACTAAAGCGCTCCATTAAAATATAACGCGCGCCGTCTAAGGCATCTTTAACTTCAGCAAGCTTCAGCTCGGCATTTAGATATTTCTCTGCCTCAAGCTCAGGGGTTAGTGTTGGATCATTTAACAAACTATCGGCCAGCGGTTCTAAACCCGCCTCAATCGCTATCTGGCCCTTAGTGCGGCGCTTTTGCTTATAAGGTAAATACAGATCTTCCAAGCGTGTTTTTGTATCTGCCGCTTTAATTGATTTTTCAAGCTCTGGGGTTAGCTTACCCTGCTCCTCAATACTCTTAAGAATGGCATCACGACGATCATTCATTTCACGCAAATAGTTAAGGCGCTCTTGTAAGTTTCGCAGCTGCGTATCATCTAGGCCGCCGGTCACCTCTTTACGATAACGAGAAATAAACGGCACGGTTGATCCCTCATCCAACAGCTCAATAGCTGCATTGACTTGTTGCAGTTTTACATTCAGTTCTGTGGCGATGGTTTGACTAATAGCTAACATTAATGACTCAACTTAAAGTATTGAAAGTAACCCTGCCTGTAGGCCTGGAAATAAGGAAGCGTATTATGCCTAAGCCTTGCTTGATAAGCAGTGTTTTTTTAATCTAATATCGAGCGTTTCTTTATTAAAGGAAATGGCCTAGCTTTATTGATGAATGCTAACAAAGAGGAAATAAAACATTGTAAATTTGCTGTAGAATAAACAGCCAGTTAAGCGCTACTAGTAATATATAGATCTATATAGTGATATAGTCCTCACATATAGACGTATAATCCCTTGTGACTCTTTAAACAGAAATTTGCTAAACAGAA
>DMZE01000132.1 GCA_003492055.1 Cellvibrionales bacterium | reverse complement strand
AACTGGGACGAAGATGATGGCACAGAATACTGTACCGCTCGGACTGATCTCGAAGATGCGATGCGTGTCTGTGACAAACTCAATGTCGAATTACACACCGTCAACTTTGCCCAGCAATATTGGGATAATGTATTTGAGCATTTTTTAGCCGAATATAATGCCGGCCGCACGCCCAACCCAGACGTATTGTGTAATCGAGAAATCAAATTTAAAGTCTTTGCCGATTACGCCGAAAAGCTCGGTGCCGATTTTATAGCCACAGGCCACTACGCCAGAACCTCTCATAGCAGTGAAGGCACCCGCTTACTTAAAGGGCTCGATCATAATAAGGATCAGAGTTATTTCCTGCATGCAGTTTCACATCAACAGCTCGCGAAAACACTCTTTCCTATTGGTGAAATGGAAAAGTCAGCCGTGCGTGCCATCGCTAAAAAAGCCGATTTAGTCACGCACGATAAAAAAGATAGCACCGGCATTTGCTTTATAGGCGAGCGACGCTTTAAAGACTTTTTAGAACGTTACCTACCAGCAAACCCAGGACCGATTATCGATAATAACGGCAACCCAATGGGAAAACATAGCGGACTAATGTTTCATACCATTGGCCAGCGACAAGGACTTGGCATTGGTGGCGTGGCTAACGCCGCTCAAGCACCTTGGTATGTGGCCGAAAAGCGGCTTATAGATAACACTTTAATTGTGGTGCAGGGCAACAACCATGAGTTACTTTTCACCAACAGCCTAACGGCCATCGATAGCCATTGGATTGCTGAAGAACCTACACTGCCGCTAAAATGCAAAGCCAAAACACGCTACCGACAAGAAGATCAAGCCTGCACCATTGTCAGCGCTGATAATGGTCAGCTGTGTGTCGAATTTGACGAACCTCAACGCGCCACAACTCCTGGTCAATATATCGTTTTTTATGTTGACGACCATTGTCTTGGCGGCGCCGTTATTCAACAAGCGTTTAAATAGCCTGAAGCCAGTAACTCAAAAGCCTTAAGCTAGTAATTTAATAGCCTTAAGCTGGCCATCAACTTACCCTAGAGCATAGGCGTAAAAGCCTACAAGCTTTGATATGCCTGCAATAGAGGTGAATTTGCACAGCCTCAGCAATTGACTCAAACAAGGCTTTTGCGCATAGTAGCGAGCTCAAATAAAGCCGCTTATTAAGCCCATTAAAATAGCTTTTTCGCTAGCGGTCATAGCCTTATATCACCCACTAACAACAAAGAATTGATTATGCCTAGTGAACTTAAAGCCGTTTCTCCCATTGATGGCCGTTATGCCAGCAAAACCGCCCCGCTGACAGATATTTTTAGCGAATACGGGCTAATAGCCTCTCGTGTATTGGTTGAAGTTCGCTGGCTTCAAGCCCTCGCTGAACAGCCAGGTATTACCGAGCTACCAGCACTCAGTGCAGAGTCAATAAACGCGCTTAATAATATTGTTAATCAATTTAGCGAAGAAGACGCCGAAGCCATTAAGGCCATTGAGCGCACAACGAATCACGATGTTAAAGCGATAGAATATTTTCTTAAAGCTAAGCTCGAAGAAATTCCTGAATTAGCAGCTGCTAAAGAGTTTATTCACTTTGCCTGCACCTCAGAAGACATTAACAATTTATCGCATGCCGTTATGCTTCAGGCCGGCAAACAAGCCTTATTGCCGACAATGAATCGCATTGTCGACACACTCACTGGCTACGCAAAAGAATGGGCAGCGCAACCAATGCTCTCGCGCACGCACGGCCAAACAGCCAGCCCTACTACCGTCGGCAAAGAGTTTGCTAATGTTGTCGCTCGCTTAAGAAGACAAATAGCCCAGTTAGAAAACTGCGAAATTTTAGGTAAAATTAATGGCGCTGTTGGCAACTACAATGCTCACCTATCGGCCTACCCTAATGTTGACTGGCAGACGCATGGCGAAAACTTTGTAGAAGGCTTAGGTCTTAAATGGAATCCTTATACGACTCAGATTGAGCCGCATGATTATATCGCTGAGCTGTTTCATAATATCGCTCGTTTCAATACCATCATCATCGATTTCGACAGAGATATTTGGGCCTATATTTCTAAGGGTTTCTTTAAGCAAAAACAAATTGAAGGTGAAATTGGTTCTTCAACCATGCCACACAAAGTAAACCCAATTGACTTTGAAAACTCAGAAGGCAACTTAGGTTTAGCTAATGCCGTACTCGGACATATGGCCGAAAAACTGCCTGTTTCACGCTGGCAACGAGATTTAACCGACTCAACCGTATTAAGAAATATGGGCGTTGGATTTGCCTATAGCCTTATCGCTTATGAAGCAACACTAAAAGGCTTAAGTAAATTACAACTCAATGCAGAAGTGATTGATGCCGACTTAGATAATGCTTGGGAAGTATTAGCTGAACCCTTACAAACTATCATGAGACGCTATGGCGTTGATGAGCCCTATGAGAAGCTTAAAGCGCTAACTCGCGGTAAAAAAGTGAATGCGGAATCGCTAGCTGAATTTATTGAACAGTTAGATGTTAATCAAGAAGCTAAACAAGCCATGCTGGCATTAACACCGGCAAACTATATTGGCCATGCCGAGCAGCTTGCAAAAGACATTTAAGACTAAAAAAAGGCTGGACATTAAATGATTAATGTTCAGCCCTCAATCTCAAATAAGAAAATACGAATAAAAAGATAAAAAGATAAAAAGCATAAACGAGGAAAAACTTGTTTTATGCTGAAGTATGAAGCCCGCATTCACGGCCATCTTGAACCTTAGTCGGATCAAAATAATGCCTGCAAGATAACAGCTCATTGTCTTTCATGTATTCTTCAACTTGCTTGTCTGACCAGTAAAACAATGGCGCCACTTTCAAAATACCGCGCGCATCCCAGCTTAAGACATCCAATGATTTACGATGCTCCGTTTCTTGCTGACGAATACCCGTAATCCAAATTTCTGGTGCCCACTCGCTAATCGCACGGTTAAAAGGCTCTAATTTAACCTGCCGAGTAAACTCGGTATGCATATCTTCATCGTCCATAGTCGGAATTCCGCCCATAACCGCGTTACGGCGCTCGGAAGTCATAAGAGGTGAATAGACATGGTAATCAAGAGGAATACGCTTAATCAGCTTATCGGCGACCACATAGGTATCACGAAGGATGT
>DMZE01000101.1:2848-3175 GCA_003492055.1 Cellvibrionales bacterium | reverse complement strand
TTGTTATCGCTGGAATCGTTGCATTGTTGTTCCCAAAGACCATCCGTTAGCCAGAGTCAGTGAACTCACGCTTGAAGATGTTGCTAGTTATCCCATTGTGACTTATGTTTTTGGTTTTACTGGCCGCTCTAAGTTAGATGATGCCTTTTTTGATCAGGGTCTTTCTCCTAAGGTGGTATTTACAGCTGCCGATGCGGATGTGATTAAAACTTATGTGCGATTAGGTTTGGGTATTGGTATTGTGGCGAAGATGGCCTTTGATGAAAGTACAGATTCTGATCTTGTTGCTTTGGATGCGAGTCATTTGTTTTCTTCGAGCGTCACTAA
>DMZE01000101.1:0-2824 GCA_003492055.1 Cellvibrionales bacterium | reverse complement strand
GTATTTATGTACCAGTAAAAATGAACTTGAAGCGTTATTTGAGAATATTGAATTGCCGGTTTATTAAGGGCTTAGATTTTCTCTACTAGTGATACTAAAAATTTTAATTAAATAGCTGGCGGCTATGTTCTTGGCGAGCATAGTGGCTAGTCATAAAAAGCTGTCATCAAAACTATCATAAAAGCTGTCATAAAAGTCGTCATAATAAAATAATGAAAAAGAAGAGGTAGATGTGGAAATAGCGTGTTTAGATTTAGAAGGTGTATTGGTCCCAGAAATTTGGATTGATTTTGCTAACCGAACAGGAATTGAAGAATTAAAAGCGACCACGCGAGATATTCCTGACTACGACGTTCTTATGACTCAGCGGCTTAGACTGCTAAAAGAAAATAATTTAAAGCTTCAGGACATTCAAGCAGTAATTGCTGATATGTCACCTTTAGAAGGGGCTGTCGATTTTATTGATTGGCTACGCGAACGCTTTCAAGTCGTTATATTGTCCGATACCTTTTATGAGTTTTCAGCACCGTTAATGAAGCAACTGGGTTATCCCACGCTGTTTTGTCATAAGCTAGAGGCCGATGCGGAAGGGAATGTGGTTGATTACCATATTCGCCAGAAAGACCCAAAAAAGAAATCAGTAATGGCTTTTCATGATTTGCAGTATCGTATTATTGCTGCCGGCGATTCATATAACGATACAACTATGCTTGCAGAAGCAGAAGTAGGGATTCTTTTTCATGCGCCTCAAAATGTGAAAGATGAGTTCCCACAGTTTAAGTCTGTCGATACTTTCGCTGATTTAAAGCAGGCTTTTATTGATGCGAGTGTTCGTGATTTAACGATTGATTAAGGTTTCAATATTAAACCGCACGTTAGCCAATATTTTGGTTAACGTGTGTGGCTTAATGCGTCTAAGATATTCCTTATTTTCTGTAGGCTCTCTTCATATTCCAGCTCGGCTTTTGAATCGGCGACAATACCGCCGCCGCCCCAGCATTGTACTGTGCCGGTTTTCTCGTTATCCGTTTTCGATAGCAATAAACTTCTAATAAGAATATTTGAATCCATATTGCCTGAGTTGTCGATATAGGCCACTGAGCCACAATAAATAGAGCGAGAAAAAGATTCTAATTCATCGATAATTTCCATAGCGCGTTTTTTTGGCGCGCCAGTCACCGAGCCGCCGGGCAAGCTGCTTTTTAGTAAATCTAAAGCGTTACTGACGCCAGCTTGAGGAAGTTTAGCCGTAACCGTGCTAACAAGGTGGTGGACATTCGGGTGTGATTCAACCTCAAAAAGTTTGGGCACCTTAATGGAGCCTTGCTGACAGCATTTACCTAAATCATTGCGCATAAGATCCACAATCATTAAGTTTTCTGCTCTATCTTTTTCTGAACTGCTGAGTTCAGCAATTAACGCGCTATCTTCTTCGGCTGTCGCGCCACGTTTGCGTGTGCCTTTAATGGGCTGCGTTTGAACCTGTTGGTCTTTGACTTGAATAAAACGCTCAGGCGATAAACTCATTAAGCAGCCTTGTGGCGCTTCAAAGTAAGCGGCAAAGGGTGTAGGATATGTGTGGCGTAATTGCTTATACGCTTGCCAGCTGTCGCCTTTATATTCGGCGCTCATCTGCTGCGCAACATTCACCTGGTAGCAATCACCTTGCTCAATATAATTCATGGCAGAATTAAACAGCGCGTTATAGCTTTTAATGTCCGCGCTAGCCTGCCAAGCGGTGGTTAGGTTGAATGGTTCAGTGTCTGCATTCTCTTGCTGATGGCTTATTAAGCTCAATAAACCATCGGTAATGGTCTTATCTTGTTTCGGGTCGCTTAATAGCCAAGATTGTTGTTGTTGATGATCTTGCACAATGGCCCATTGATAAACGCCAACAATCAGCATTGGCCATGGCGCGTTAGTGTCGGTTTCGGAGTCTGGGTTTAAGTCTGATCCTAAACCATTAAGCTGCATTCCAATATCATAACTAAATACACCAATAGCGCCCGATACAAAGGGCGCGCTTAAATGCTGTGCGCCGTTGGTGGTATAGCTCGAGATATCTTTATTAATTTGAGTAAATAAGGCATCGTTATCGGCGTTAGTCTTACTGATAATAATACTAGCTGGCGAGGCCGTTATAATATCAAAGCGTCCCGCAGAGGCTTGGGCATTGCTATCAAGCAATACCGGGTAGGGAAGGTGGCGTAGACGCTCAAAATAGCTACAGCTATCTTGCATATAGGGGATATCGACAGTATTTGCGCGAGGCTTTGTATTCATAAAAGTATTATGCGGGTGACGCTATTATCAGCTGCGGCCAGTGATCGGCGATAATACCTGATTAATAGCCTTGATGCTGGCTTAATGAGGCAGCAATTTTACATTGTATTTAGATCACTTAATTGACATAAGTTATTAATTAAAATAAGGTTATTGGCTTTTCTTGTTAATCAATTTAGCAATTATATACATTCAAACATTGGCCTAGGCCAAATTAAAAAGTCGTTATAGCAAGGTAGATAGTCTTACTCTATGTGGCTATACAATAAAGCTAAATGTAGCTTTATTTAACGCCACCTTTACAAGAATGTTTTTAATTGTCATACTTGGAAGTNNAAAAGTCGTTCGAGCAAGGTGGATAGTCTTACTTTAAGTGGCTATCTACTTCAGCTTAATTCAACTTAATTTAACGCCGTCTTTAAAAGAATGTTTTTAATTGCCATACTTGGAAGTCGTGCAAAGATGTTTTAGCGTTATCATCAAGGCTAAGCAGCTTAACTCGAGGTTAAGTAGCTTATATAGTTATAGTTATAGTTACAGT
>DMZE01000207.1 GCA_003492055.1 Cellvibrionales bacterium | reverse complement strand
TAAATAACACTCTTGGACTTCGTTAAGGTTTTCTGCGGCTTGACGGAAATCTTCAAATATCGATTTTGATGTGCGCTCTAAACTCACTTGCACAAACACAACTAAGGCTGCATCTAAGTATTCTGGATTAATTAAAGTGGTATAGCCTTGAATAACACCTTCGCGTTCTAGTTTTTTGACTCTTTCCATACAGGGTGTTGCGCTTAAGCCGACTTGTCTGGATAGCTCAGCATAAGAAATACGGCCATTCTTTTGAAGTGCCCGCAGTATGTTTCTATCAATAGTGCTTAATTCCTTGGCACGCATATTCATAATTATCCCCTTATTGAAACTACTGGTATTAAGCGGTTGCTGGCTTCAAATGAGTATAAACAAATGAATCCTCTGTTTTTGTAAAAATATAAGTTCATTCAACTAGTGAATGAGGGATGTAGCTAAGGAATCTGTTTTTTGGCTTTTTTATACTGTGAGTGGTTTTAAGGGTCGTTTGAATGGGCTTTAAAGATAAATTAATAGATGAAGAGCAGCATAGATAAAAGGTGATAGCGATGTTAATTGGCGTTCCTAAAGAGATTAAAAATCATGAATACCGCATAGGCTTAACCCCTGGTGGCGTGCGTGAGCTGGTGGTTAATGGCCATGAGGTGATTGTCGAAAACAATGGTGGCGCGGCTATAGGCTTTAGTAATGAAGAATATATGGCTGCCGGTGCAAAAATTATTGATACGGCAGAAGATATTTTTGCCACTGCGGATATGATTATTAAAGTCAAAGAGCCTCAGCCTAACGAATGTAAAATGTTACGTGAGGGGCAAATTTTATTTACCTATTTACATCTAGCACCTGATCCTAAGCAAACTGAGCTGTTAGTGGAGTCTGGAGCAAGCTGTATTGCTTATGAGACGGTAACGGATAATCAGGGTGGTTTACCTTTGTTAGCGCCTATGTCTGAAGTGGCTGGCCGCATGTCTATACAGGCTGGTGCTCATCACTTAGAAAAAGCCCAGGGTGGGTTAGGAAGTTTGCTCGGTGGTGTGCCCGGTGTTGCGCCGGCAAAAGTATTGGTTATTGGTGGCGGTGTTGTGGGCGCTCAAGCGGCCAGAATGGCGGTGGGTATGGGAGCTGATGTAACGATATTGGACCGATCATTACCTCGTTTACGACAATTAGATATCGAGTTTTCTGGTCGCTTACGCTGTATTTACTCTACCGCAGAATCCATTGAGCAATATGCGCTAGAAGCTGATTTAGTGATAGGTGCGGTGTTAATTCCCGGTGCTGCGGCTCCCAAGTTATTAACTCGAGCCATTATTAGTCAAATGAAAAAAGGCGCTGTGGTGGTGGATGTGGCTATCGATCAAGGTGGCTGCTTTGAAACCTCAAAAGCAACCACACATGAGCATCCTACTTATATTGTCGATGGTGTGGTGCACTACTGTGTTGCGAATATGCCCGGCGGTGTTGCGCGCACATCAACTATGGCCTTAACCAATGCCACGTTGCCGTTTGCATTAGCTTTGGCGAATAAGGGAGCTAAAAAAGCCTTATTGGATGATCCGCATTTGCTGAATGGCTTAAATGTCCATCAAGGTCAGGTCACTTACAAAGCCGTGGCGGATGTGCTCTCTTATGATTATGGAAATCCCAAAGAATTGTTGATGGCTATGGGCTAAGTGATAAATTATTAAATCTAGTTATAAAAGAGGGGGGTGATGCTTAAGTATTACCCCTTTTTTTATTTCTTTTTTAGCAGTGTTTTCTCTTTCTTTAAAACCACTTGCGTTTATTTTTGAGTAAATCTATAGGCAGGTTTTCTGTGCATTGACGATGCCATTTTTAAAGCATTGTTTGAGTTTGTAAGCGGTGTCCCAAAAAGCTAATTAATTTGGCTTACAATGCCATGGTATTTATTTTTTAAGGCGCTAGTCTTGTTGAAAATTTATTTCAGTCTACATCGCTGCCTAAGTCGTTGTCCTAAGTTTTTTGTGAACACTCACTCTATATATTTGTTGTTAGCCATTCACGTTATTTTTTTCCAATGAGTTAAATGCAGCCCTTTTAAAGCAGGGAATTTGTTTGCCATTATCAAGCTATTTATTGAGTCAGTTTAGCAAGTTAATGATCAAACCGATTACCCAGTCACGCTTAAACCATTACATTGAGTTATAACCATTCTTATGAAACCAATCAAAGCCAGTCGTATTGCCATTATTCCCTTAGCGATTATTTTAGTTGTACTTGTTGCCGTAAAGTACTTTCAAATTAGCACCATTATAGAAGCGTTTACCGATGTGCCTCCGCCTGTGAGTGTGGTTAATGCCTTTGAGGTTGAGCCGCAGCAATGGCGTCAGAGTTTTACCGCGTTAGGTACTGTACGCGCGCATGAAGGTATTACGATTGTGGCTGAGCGAGCAGGTAAGGTTAAAGATCTCTTATTTGTATCGGGCGAGGTGGTAGAGCAGGGGCAATTATTGCTGGAGCAAGATAATGCTAACGAAGTAGCGCAATTTAACTCTGCCAATGCTGATAGGTTATTGGCTAAATCGAACCTTAACCGTGTGAGTCAGTTACGCGATAAAAACCTAGTGTCTGAAAGTGCTTATGAAACGGCTCAGTTGCAGCTGTCGGCCAGTATTGCTAATACGGAGAACCAGCGAGCGACATTGGATAAGATGAAAATTTATGCGCCTTTTAGTGGTCGTCTAGGTATTAAATTTGTAGATTTAGGTGAAGACCTACAAGCGGGAACGGCCATTGTTTCTCTGCAATCAATTGATGAATTAAAAGTGGATTTTCCTATTTCACAAAAGTGGTTAACGCAAATAGCTACTGGTTTAGATGTTGAAATCAGTTATTTGGAATCTGATAACTTAGTCGCAACCGGTATCATTAATGCCATTGGCGCTAAGGTTGATGACGTGACGCGGAGTATTTTAGTGCAGGCCACTTTGAATTCGCCAGCTGTCTCTCAGGCCGAAAAGCAAACGCTTTATCCTGGTATGGCGGTATCGGTAAGAGTGAACTTTCTTGAGCCAGAGACCGTACTGGCTATTCCTGCTACCTCTGTCATTTATAGCGGCTTTGGTGATTCTGTTTATGTGTTAGTCAAAGATGAAGGCACCCAGCAATTAATAGCGAGACAGCAATTCATTAAAATTTCTAAACGCCGCGGCGACTTTGTGGCCGTAGAAGCTGGCTTAAAGGGTGGCGAAATCGTGGCTAGTGCTGGTGCTTTTAAATTGTTTAACGGTCAGCCTGTCGTTATAGGAGAGAGTGAAGAGACGGATTATAGTCTTTCACCCCAGCCAGTCGAAGGTTAATGATTGTCATTTAAGCGCTAAAACTTAAACGATAAGACTTAAACGATAAAACTTGAACGATAAGACTTAAACGATAAAGGCATGCCCTTAACAACTCACTTACTTAATTATTGTAGATAATATGAATTTCACTGATATTTTTATCAAGCGTCCTGTGCTCAGTATTATGGTGAGCATTATTATATTAATTGCTGGGCTGCAAGCGTATAGCAATTTGTCTGTTAGGCAGTATCCGCAAAGTGATACCGCAATTATTAATGTGCAAACGGTTTATGTGGGTGCAAATGCAGAGTTGATTCGCGGCTTTATTACCACGCCTATAGAGCGGGTTATTGCCTCTGTTGAGGGCGTTGAATACGTTGAATCAAAAAGTACTTTGGGGCTATCAAGTATTGATGTACACCTAGAGATAAATTATGACTCGATAAGAGCCATGTCTGAGATTAATACGCGTATTAATCAAGTGCGCGGTAATCTACCTCCGCAAGCGGAAATTCCCACGCTCACTGTTTCTACGCCAGATGCTCGCTTTGCCGTTGCCTATTTTACTTTTAATTCCGATATTTTAACGGCGAATCAAATTACGGATTATCTCACGCGCAATGTGCGTCCACGACTTTCAGTTATCCCTGGTGTTCATCGCGCCGATTTATTGGGAGATAAACCATTTGCCATGCGTATTTGGTTATCACCTGAAAAAATGGCGGCCTATAATATCTCTGCATCAGAAATTCAGCGCGCTTTAGTCAGTAATAATGTGCAAGCGACCTTAGGTCAAACTAAGGGTGCATTATCGCAATTGGTGCTAAGTGCCGATACAGATCTTAATAGCGTTGAAGATTTTGAAGCGCTTATTATTCGAAGAAATGAGCAAGGAACGATTCGATTAGATGATGTAGCCAAGGTTGAGTTGGGCGCTGAAAACTATAACTCGCATGCACATTTTTCGGGTGAGTCGGCAGTTTTTATTGGTATTTGGGTGGCTCCTAAAGCGAATGCGTTGGAGGTTATTAAAAAGGCGAGAGCTGAGTTAGATAAAATCAAAAAAGATTTGCCAACAGGTCTTACTGCCGCAGTGGGTTATGACGCAACGGAGTATATCGATGAGTCTATGAAAGAGGTGGTGACCACGCTAAGTGAAACGCTATTAATTATTACAGGCGTTATCTTCTTATTTTTAGGTTTGAGTCGATCCATTATTATTCCTTTGGTTGCTATTCCGTTATCACTTATCGGTTCTATTTTTATTATTCAGTTATTTGGCTTTTCACTTAACTTGGTCACGCTATTGGCTATTGTGTTGAGTGTTGGTCTGGTGGTCGATGATGCCATTATTATGGTGGAGAATATTGAGCGCCATATCGCCGAAGGTAAAACTGCTTATCAAGCATCCATTACTGCCGCTCGAGAATTGCTCAGCCCGATTGTGGCCATGACGGTGACATTAATTAGCGTGTATTTACCTATAGCCCTTCAGGGCGGGTTAACAGGCACGTTATTCCGCGAGTTTGCAGTAACCTTAGCTGGTGCCATTACTATTTCTGCAATAGTGGCTATTACATTGTCGCCCATGCTTGGCGCTAAAATGCTCCATAAAGGAACCGCCTCACGTGCGCCATTAGAAGGCCTCTTTAAGCGCTTTCGTAATGTTTATAAGCGTTTTCTCGATGCGTCATTAAGCAATCGAAAAATAACGTATACAACATGGATTCTTCTAAGTTTACTCACTATACCTATGTATATTTCTTCGCCTAAGGAGTTATCTCCGCTAGAGGATCAAGGTGTCATTATGAATCTAGTTGAGGCGCCTTCAGATGCTACATTGGATCATATGGTTTTTTATGCTGAAAAAATAAATGATGTGATGCTTAAAGTACCCGATGCTGACGCTACGTTTCATTTAAGTTTCCCATCCGA
>DMZE01000166.1 GCA_003492055.1 Cellvibrionales bacterium | reverse complement strand
TGTTCGTCTTATTCACGCGGGCGCGGCTGGATACCTAAGTAAAGATGCGGAGGAAAGTGATATTGTTAAAGCCATTCAACTGGCCTCCAAAGGTTCTCGGTATATCAGTAGCACGGTAGGAGAATTGCTAGCTAACCATATTAACAATAATGTTTCTGATGATGAAGATACACAGCACACCGCGCTTTCGGATCGCGAATTTCAAATATTCCTCGAGCTGGCAGCTGGAGTACGAACCACCGATATCGCAGATAAACTTCGCGTCAGTTCTAAAACCGTTACCACGCATCGCTCGCGTATACTGCAAAAAATGGGTCTAAAAAACAATGCCGAACTTACGCTTTATGCGAGTCGCACAGGGCTTATTTAATTTAAATTCCGAGTTCAATTTAAAATCTGAGTTCAATATGGTCCCTAAAAAACTGGTATGTAAGTGCGATGAATAATATTTTACGGCAGATGGTTTGTTCAATGTTTTCGTATAGATTGTCGTTAACGATGCGAACGCTAAACAGGCAAGGTATTATAAAAGCGCGTTGGTTTTTATTGCCAACTCTGCTGCTAGGAACATTCTGCCTAGCGGACGATGTTGTGGATCTTGCTATATCTGATTCAGAGCGTGCCTGGCTTGCACAGCACCCAGTGATATTGCATGGCGTGGTTGATCAGGCCCGAGAGCACGAGCCTTTCGAATACTATGATGATCATGGTCGCTACCGTGGTTTAACTTCTGATTATTTTCAAATTCTTGCCGAACAGCTTGGCCTAAAATTTATTGAGATAAAAAAGCAAAGCTTACCTGCAATAGGTGCGGCGTTAGATTCGGGTGAGATTGATATAGCCAGTTATTTACCGTTGGTTGATAGTAGACGTATAGACCGGGAATACAGCGAGCCTATTATCCGTATGCCTATTGTGCTGCTGGGTAGGGTAGATGCACCGCTCATTACCAGTCTTTTCTCAATCGGTAGTGAGATTATTGCAGTAGAAAAATATTCTTATGCAGATCGCATTCTGCAAATAAATCACCCTGACATTAACATTAAATATGTAGACTCGACTCAAGATGGCCTTAGAGCATTGCAAAAAGCCGAAGTCGATGTGTTTATACATAATGCTTTTTCGGCTGAGTTTTTTCAGCGAAAAATGGGACTTAGTCCATTTAAGATAGTTAATACGACCCCGTATACCTTTGATATTCATTTCACCGTCAATAAGAATTTGGCACCGCTGATACCCATTTTACAAAAAGTGATGGCAGGCTTGAGCGAGCGAGAAGAGCGGCTACTTTTTGATAAGTGGATTAACATCCAGGTTGAGCGGCAATTGGATTGGAGAACCGTAATATTTTGGGGCGGATTGTGTCTGCTGGTAGTTTTGGTTGTAATCGGCGGCATATTGATTTGGAATCGTCATCTGGCATCTGAGGTTGCAGTGCGTACGGTGGAGCTTGAAAATTCTAGTAATGAGTTAAGAGACCTTGCAAGACATATGACGAGAGTTCGCGAGGATGAAAAGTCGATGCTGGCACGAGAAATTCACGATGAGTTAGGTCATACACTCACCGCGTTATCCATGGGTATGCGCCGACTTGAGGGGCTCTTTAAAAGTGGCTCCATGGAGCAGAATGTTTTTGCCGCCGAAGAGAGTGGTCAGGCTATAGGGGTGCCAATAGAGAATAAGTTTAGGGAATTAATTAACCTTGTTAAAGAGGCCAGCCGTACCTCGCGAAAAATTATGTCTGATTTACGACCGGGTGTATTGGAAGATCTTGGATTAACTGCGGCGCTGGAATGGTTGGTTCATGAATTTCAAACGCAATGCGATATCGAATGTACGTTATTTGCTGATGATATTTCGGCAGGGATTAGTGATGATGCGGCAACGGCGCTTTTTCGAATTGTTCAGGAATCACTGACAAATATCGCCAAACATGCTGACGCGACCCACATCACTGTCTCGCTTAAGCGCGAAACAGCTGCAATTGTTTTATGTATAGTCGACGATGGTAAAGGCCTTAGCCGTAACTGGGAAACCAAGGAAGGCTCCTTTGGCCTGAAGGGTATGCGTGAGCGTACGTTGGCATTGGGTGGAGAGCTTCATGTCGAACCTGCAGAAGACGGCGGTGTTAGTTTACGCTTACAAGTACCTATTTAAATTTTTTATTACTTAGTGGTCTAGTTACTTAATAGCTTAACGACTTTTTTAGATATCAACCGATCTTTCTTCTTTCTCTCCGCGCGTGAATTCGCACCTTGTTTTCTCTGTAAGCGAAGGCCTACAAGACAAATTCTCCTGCGCCTATATTTTTATTGTGTTTGGGCTGCTAATCTGTGTGTAAGTTGAAAAAGTAGCTTCGTATTTTTAATGCACTTGCTATCCAATAATAATTACCAGCCTGCCATCATTTAAGGAATTCTAGATAATGAAAAATAAACTCTCAAATTTGTTAGTCAGCGTTTTACTCGCCAGCGTGTCTTCGTTAGCTTGTGCAGACGATGTGAAAAAGCAAAAATATTTTAGTAAGTTTGACTTGGATAATAACGACCATTTAAGTCTGGAAGAGTATTCAAGCATGCTGAGAGTCCGGTTTGAAAAAAGCGACAAGTCAGGCTGGGAGAAGCAGGCAAATAAACGTATGGAGTTTAAAGACGAAAATGGTGATGGCCAGTTGAACTTTACCGAATGGCAGCAAACTCGTTAATCGATAGAGTGAGGCTTCCTAAGATGTTATTAACTATAAGGTTTTTAGCTAATAACCGTCTCTCCCAGGCCCGCTAGCAATACTTTTGGTAGGCCTTGTAGGGAAAACCCTACAATAAAGTTTCCGGAAGCCTTACTGAATCCATCGGCAGTGCCTGATTGAATAAATAGAACAAGTAATACACAATTTATTGGTAGTTTGGGGACTTCGGTTTTTAGTTTAAGGTCAATAAAAAACTGGTGCCGTTTAACTATACAAAGCGCGTCTTACAACGATATAAAAAGATATAAAAAG
>DMZE01000222.1 GCA_003492055.1 Cellvibrionales bacterium | reverse complement strand
CGCGGCCAAGTGATGGCCTTTCGCAGCACCACCCTCTATGGCTTGGTGTTAGCGAGTCGGCAGTTAATCCCTTTTGAGCAAATTGATCCTGAGGCTGCGCGGCTAGTATTTATTCAGCAGGCCTTAGCGGCGGGTCATTTGCAAGCCAATGAAAAACTCCGTAAGCGTGCGCTTTTTTGGCAGCACAATATTGATTTGATTGCTGAAATTACCTTGCTAGAAGAAAAGGTTCGACGTCGAGATTTGTTGGTAGATGAAGTCGCGCTAGCGGCATTTTATCAGCGCCATCTGCCAGATAATATCTTAAGTCGTCGTGGCTTAGAGCAGTGGTTAAGAAATGCTAAGCCCGAAGAGCAGAAAAAACTTTTTCTAAGTCGCAGTGATGTTTTATTAACGGCCGATGGTGATGATGTCGTTGAGCAATTTCCCGATAGTATTGAAGTGGCGGGGCAGGCATTCTCGTTACGTTATTGTTTTAAACCTGGTGACGAGCAAGACGGTGTTACCGCGATTATTCCGCTGGGTGCGCTAGGCGGTTTGCCCGTGTATCCCTTCGATTGGTTAGTGCCGGGCATGTTGCGTGATAAATGTATCGATATGATCAAAGCGTTGCCAAAGGCACAGCGCAAACGTTTAGTGCCGGTGCCATCAGTCGTTGATAGTCTACTACCAAAACTTAAAATAGAGCGCAGTCAGGCGGCTAACCACTCTTTAGCGCAGGCCTTGGCTGAGCAAATTGCTATTTACTATTCTTTACCGATTAATCCAGTACTGTGGCGTGAGCAATGTGAAGCTGGGCTCGATAACTATTGCCGTATGCGCTTTGAGATTAATGATAAAAATGGTGCTATCTTGCATTCTGGTCGTGTTTTATCAGAGCTTATTGGTCAATGTCGTCAGCAATTGGATGTCAGTATTAATGAGTATGCCAGTGGTGCGTTTCGTCGTGAGTCACTCACGCAATGGGACTTTGGCGCGTTAAATGAGAGCCATGATTACGAGCAGGATGGCGTCCGTTTACGGGGCTATCCGGCATTAATCGATAGCGTGGACTCTGTGAGCTTAGACTTGCTTGCAACGCCTGCTGAGGCTATCTCTGCGTCGCGTGAAGGTATTGTTCGCTTAATGATGTTCGCAATGAAAGATAAAGTGCGTTATTTAAAGAAAAGCACCTGTAAGAATGCCCTAGCGATTCTACCTTTTGTGCATTGCGGCAATAGAGAAGTGTTAGTTGATGATTTAATTAAAACAACGTTTGCGGCAAGCTGTCTTCATGACTTTGCGGGACCACTGCCAGCCACCAAAGACGCCTTTGATGATGCGGTAAAGCAGGGCGCTGGCAATCTTTTAACGACGGCTTTGCAGGTAGAAGATTTACTTTATGAATCACTCAAATACTACCAGCAAATTATTGAGCAGCTTGCTAAGCGCAGGCCCCATTTTGCTCAGCAATGCGCCGATATTGATTCTCAGCTAGAGCGGTTGATTTATACGGGCTTCTTGCAGCGAATGGGTTTGCAGCGCCTTAAGCATTTGCCGCGTTATCTGAATGCCATTTTGCTACGGCTTGATCGATTAAGTGGATCAGCTGCGAAAGACATCGAATTGTGTGAAAAGTTGTCATCTGTCGAAAAACCTCTCAAAACTCTGCTATATAATTACCCTGAAGCTATTTTTTCGGACCCAGCGGTTATGGATTTTAGATGGTTGCTTGAAGAGTTGCGTGTATCGTTATTCGCTCAACAATTAAAGACGCCAATGCCAGTGTCACTGCAGCGAGTCACGAAAGAGTGGACAACAATAAATCACAATCAATATCCTCTGCTGGGTTAGCTATGTCCCAAAATGAATCTTCACCTTCACAGACCGTTGATGATCATCAGCAATACTCGTTGATGCTCGATACTGTTTTACTGGACCCTGTACTAGATACTTTCTCAGAAGATGATGGTTTTACGGCCAGCGAAATCAATGGCGAAGAGGTATTTGAGCATAGCGGCGATAAAGGCAGCGCTGATGTGTCCGTAGAAGACAACTTAATAATTAAAGCAGAATCTATTTGGGTCTCTATGCCCAATGGCGAGCAGCTACATATGCGGCATTTAAAAGCCATGCCTGTTGAGAGCTCAGTAGCGGCAGACGCAGGTCTTTTTGGCGGCGAAGCAAAAAATCTTATTGCCAGTGAATCTCCTAAACGTGTATTTATGTTGCACGGTGAAGTGGAATGCGGCAGAATTTTTTACCATGAATCGGGTAAGGGCTTGGCGTATCACTTTGCCCAGCAAGGCTATGAAGTTTTTGTCGCTGATTTAGGCGGTCGAGGACGTAGCTTAGGTTGTGATAATGAGCCTTCTTCATTAACTGTACACGATATAGTGACAGATGCGATTCCGCGCCTCTTGCGGGCAGCAACGCAGCATTGCTCATTATCAGAAGAGTCTTCTGATTCAATACACGCTTATTCAAGACATTCGCATTCAACGTCATCTTCTATTGCGCCCACTATTTGGGTTGCGCACGGATTTGGCGGTGTATTATTGTCGGCCGCTTGGGCGCGCATGAGTGATGCAGAGCGCACCGCAACACAGATGATATTTTTTAGCGCACGCCGAAAGTTACAAACTAAAAATCGTATAGCGAACACGATGGTAAAAGCCTTTTGTCACCCATTAACCGCAAAGTTAGTTAATTGGCACAATGCCTTTCCAGCGGAGCAATTGCGCTTAGGTTCAGCCAATGAAAATACCGATTGGTTCAGCGTTTATACCGATTGGATAAGCAACGATAGTTGGTGTGATGCCGAGGACGGTTTTGATTATCAAGCGGCTTTAAAGGCGAACCCTATACCGCCCACACTGCATTTTGCCACAACGGCTGATAAAATTTACTCTGGCAGCGCTGATGTGCGCGCCTTTATTGACGAGTTAGGCTGTCACGATGCGCGTATCATTGTTGCCAACGCTATTGCTAATAGCAAACGGAAGTATGATCATTTAAGTTTACTGTTAGATCCTGCCGCCGTGAATGATATTTTTAAGGACGCAACGGATTGGTTGCTGGAACAGTTTGTTGCCAGCAGCATCAAAACATTAATGACTGAAGCTGCCGATAATGAATCTAGCCCGGTAGATGCAGTCATTGAATCAGAGCAGGCCGTTAAAGATAATAATTTCGATTTACCTTTTGAGTATTCATCATTAGATGATGAATCATCGCCCCATAAACGTGATCACACTTTGGCGTTGAGTTTAGCCGGTTAATCACCTTCGCCATAAAGCGCCGTTTTTTCTTATTTCGCGCTTTCTTATCTATTGGTGACTTGTAAAATCCATTTAAAAAGTGAATTTTTGGATCTCTTATGAGACCTAAGGCTAATTGCTGAGCCGAAAAAGCTGTCATATTCTGTCCGGTAATCGCAAAAGATCGTTTGTAGCGATTATTTAATACAATCTAGTCTATTATCGCTATTCAATATGCACTATTGGTTATATGATCGTTTGCACGATTGAACGAATGTACGGAGATTTTGTCTGTATTGCTGCTGTTATTAATACGCTAACGGTTAGATATCGATGATTAGATCGGTTTAATCAGATCAATGATTGCACACTAGATTAATTGGGTTACATTTTTTTTTCATATTAGGAGTTACCATGTCTAAATTTAAAGCGAAACCAATTACTGCTGCCTTAGGCGCAGCGTTTTTAGCGACGGCTATTTCACCTATAGCTAGTGCAGATGTAAACCCTTTTTCTGCAACACCGCTTAACACCGGTTACGACATCGTTAATGCCGATGGCCACGAAGGAAAATGTGGCGAAGGTAAGTGCGGCGAAAGTAAAGGTGGTGAAGAAAAAGGCGAAGAAGGTAAATGCGGCGAAGGTAAATGTGGCGGTGATGCTAAAGATAGCACTGAAGCCAAAGGCGCTCATGCTGAAGGTAAATGTGGTGAAGGAAAATGCGGACACTAACATTTTTTGTTAGTTGTTAATGCATATCTCATTTATATTTATACTTTTTTATAATGAGTTTAATAATGGCGGGAAGGTTTCTTTCCCGCCATTTTTGTTTTTGCCTTACCTCTTTTTTTGTTAAT
>DMZE01000255.1 GCA_003492055.1 Cellvibrionales bacterium | reverse complement strand
TACGATACTTTCTACGATACTTTCCTCAACATCCTCATCGACGCCTTGCTCGGCAACTGCCTCAACATCTTGTTCAACAATTGCCTCAGCACTGTCGATCTCAGGTTTATCATCTACCTCGCTTTCACTGTCGACGGTTTCTTGTTCACTCACCTCAGCGTCATCAGTCTCTTTATATTTTTCTTCAACTATCGGTGGCGAGTTGCTCTCTGCATCCGCATTATCCATCGCCTTTTCTGCCGCCGCTTGCTTAGTCGACGAACTATCTAACGAAGAACCTGACATCATTTTTTTATAGATAAAAAACAACAATCCTATTAATAAGCAATTGCCAGCAACTAATAAGATATAGGGTAACCAGCTATTTTTTTTCTCTTTCTCTGCTGACGCGTCAACAAGCGTTTCTGTTTTCTCAACGGGCTCTTTATCAATGTCTTGTTTTAGTTCAGGTTCAGGCAATACTATTGGCTCAGAAATACCCGGCACATTTAAATACAGGGATTGCTCAGCAAGAGTGTAATCCACCACTTTCGATTCGCTATTATATCCCGATGCCGTTAAGTTAATGGTATAGGAACCCGTACCTTGCTCTTCGGCTTCGTAGCGCCAAACACCTACTTGATCACTTGCGAGATCTAGCGCCTGCTCACTCCCGTTAGGAAGAGTAATTACAGCACTTAATACTACGTCCGTAGTACGTAAACGTTTATCGTCCGCAATGACAGTCAGAGCAAACTCGCCCTCTAATTCATTGGCGGCCAGCTCTACACGAAAAGGTTCTCTAACAGTAAATTTAAGCGTTTTTTCACGCTTAAAGGTTTTCCCATCAACGGCCACCGTCAGTGCGTAATTACCTGAGTTACGTAACATATCTAACTCACGACTATAAACGCCCATGCTGTGACTACCATCAACACTACTATCAATACCACCACCATCACGCACTAAGGTCTGACGCCAAAATGAGGTGTTAGATCGTGACATGCTGGCATCAACCGTAAACAAATCTAAAAACTCATCACGACTCACTACTTCCCCCGCCTCAAGTATACTGGCGGTAAGTGTGGCTGTTTCACCGTGATAAAGGTTGTTCGCAATAGGGGCAATAGCGAGCGTTAAATCGCTCACAACCGTCACTCGATTATCAGGATCGATATCAGCATTAATCGTCCACTCACCTTCTTCGGGCTGCTGAATGGTAATCAAATCATAAGCGTCACTGGCAAACCAACGTAAGCTAGCACCATCAACGTCAGCATTAAATATTTGCCCGCCAGGACTTTCTATTTGCGTGGCTGCGCTGCCCGATTTTCTAAAAACTAAAGCGGTAAACTCTTCTACGCTTGAATCAATTAAAAAACGGTTATCATCTAATGGTGCACGATCACTCGGTGATGATTGATCAAAAGCCCGTAAAAATATACGATTCAATTCTTCAGCATCTTCTGCCACTGCAAAAATACCGTCGGTCTCTATAGCTAAGCGTTCTAGCAATTCCACATCGGCATTGGTCGACAACGCCACCGCATGAATCGCAATACCGGCCGCTTGATACTGCGGTAATAATGTTTCGAGTATGCGTTGACGCTCTTGCTCATTGACTAAGGGATCTTTGTCAATATCCACTACGCCATCGGTTAATAATATCACCGAGGTTTTAAAATCTTGAGTATCCGAATATTTTTTTTGCCCATTATCATAAATGGCTTTTTCTAACGCCAAACCAATATTGGTATGCAAGGCTACCGAATTAATTAATCGAGACTTATTGGATGATTGAGAACGCCAGCGCGTCGACACTGTATCGTGTGGCACTAGCATATTAACGTATTTACCAAAGGTCCAAACGCCAGCACGGCTATCTGTAGGAAATAACTGCACTAACAAATCTAAGGCGGGACGACGTAAATTACGAGGGTCGTTTTGCTTCATACTGCCAGACACATCAATCAACACACGGATATCCGCATTAGGCTCAACGGTGACTGTGGATTGCGCAAAAGTATAAGGCGCTACTAACGCTGCAGCAGTTATCACAAGCGCTAAGCAAGCCGAAGTAAAACAGGAAGAAAACAAAGAAAATATTCGAGAGGAAATTGTCATGAGCTATTTCTCACTATGCGGTCTGGATACATGCGTACTGAAAGGCGAGGAAAAATATCTAGCAAAAAAAAAGCTTTGCCAAACATAATAAGCATCAGTATCTGTATAAAATCACTCTCTACATTTGCGCCTGAAACTAGCTCCTTTAAGTAGCACAACAACCCCGTATGACAGCAGTAGAAAAACGATGAATTACAATTAGTTATAGCAGTGATTGACGTCATTTCAAGCCCTTACGGATGGGACTTTTACCAGAAGCTCACTAGGTTAAGAGGCTAGCGGCTGGATCAACGCCTTCGCAGAATGGAAATCAGTAATATAATGGCATAAGCAATCACTAATAAGGCCAGCATTGGCATAAAAGCGGCCTCTGCAGTCTCAGTATTGCCTAATGCTAATTCGAACATACCCACCAACCACGCGGGTGCCATGGATTGCGTATCATGCACAGCTACTGGCGTAGCTAAAATAACCAGTAAGGTACTCATTAATAATAAAAAAGGGATGTATGAAATATATAAACGGAGTACACGCCAGAAAATAACAAGCACCACCACCGACGTAGCCGCGTATAAAAGCCAGATATTAAGTGCGCCACTGAACTCAGACATAAGCTACTCCTTAACCACTAATAGACTATTTTTTAAATAATTTAACTAGACACTAACCCAAGTAATAATATGCTCATCGAGACCATCAGGATGAACGTATTCTTCACTCAGCACCCGACCCGCTACCGACTCCCCCGCTGCTACGGTTGAATTAACATCGCCAGTAAGCAATGGATGCCACGATGGTAAATCAAGACCTTGAGCAACAAGACGATAAGCACAGCTACTTGGCAGCCATTGCGCACTTCGCGCCATGGCAGGCGTCACTTGAATACAATTAGGCGCAGCGCTATGCCGCTTATCATAGTCTGTGCAGCGGCAGCTATCAGTGTCTAGCAGACGACAAGCAACACGCGTAAAAACGACCGCTTCTGTATCTTCATCTTCTAGCTTATTAAGACAACACTTTGCACAACCATCACAAAGCTGCTCCCATTCTGACGAGGAGAAATCTTCTAACTCACGCCCCTGCCAAAACATAAACTAGCTGAGCTTCTGCTTAGCAGAGGGATTAGCCACTAATGCGGCAAGCGACGCTTCAAAAGAAGCCGCATGGCCTGGGGGCATTTGCAAATAAAAACCGTCATCACGTAAAGCTGCCATTACGGTGTCTATATCAGCATTGGCAAGCTTACGACTCGACTCTAACAATAGCGACATCGCTTCAGTCAGGTCGCCAAGTTTAGACAGTAACAAGCCAGGTACCGGCTCAAGACCTTGATCTAAAGTGGTATAAAGATAAGCGCCTTGCTGACGCTCACTGCGATAAACCTTACAAAGCACTTTATTATCTAAGCCATTTGAGCCGTTCAAGCCACCTTGATCATTACTCTCATTACTCTCACTACTCTCTTGACTCATGACTTTGAGGGCGCCTGATAAATCGACACAATGGGATCCAATACCGGCATTAGAATACGCGCTCGCCAGCCCTGACCTAGCAACTGTGATGCTGGATCACTGGCAAACAAGTAGGCTTCTAAATCGCGTCTACGACCGAGTAAGGCTTCAGGGATTTTTAAGTTTTTAGCCGCGTGATCAACCGCCTGCTTCATGGATTTAAGCGCCGTTCTCGCTTCAAGGTTACCCGTTGGCAGCATCGCTGGAGGATAATTATCGCTTTCAACCGCTTCGGCTGCGGCAATAGCGGCAAGCATCGCGTCGCCATGAGCGCGCACAGTGCCATAACGTATTTCTGAAATATCACTGAGTGCAGCTGCATTGTCTGGACGCTGA